>CAZDZM010000051.1:0-10169 GCA_964509945.1 uncultured Candidatus Bathyarchaeia archaeon | reverse complement strand
TAGGAAAAGGTTTTTAGTTTAGTTGCTATATGAAAGTCTGCAAATGTGTGTAGAGGATACTGTGAGGTTGATGTTATGTCTGTGTTTGCAGCACCGGGAGCATATGATCGTGCCATAACCGTGTTTTCGCCAGACGGGCGGCTCTTCCAAGTTGAGTACGCGATGGAATTGGTGAATCGTGGAGCAACAATTTTGGGAATACAATGCTCTGAAGGAGTGGTTTTGGGAGCGGAAGAAAATGTTGAGGTCCTTGAAGAAGCAGAATATTCTTGGAAGATTTTCAAAGTTGACGAGCATGTAGGCGCCGCCATTGTGGGTTTAAGCTCCGACGCTAGAGTTCTTATAGACCAGGCGCGGATATACGCGCAGAGTAACAAGTTAACCTATGACGAGCCTCTGGATGTGGAAGGTGTAACAAAGAGAATATGTGACATACAGCAAATGTATACGCAGCACGCGGGTGTTAGACCTTTTGGAGTTTCATTAATCTTCGGTGGCGTAGATAAAACGGGAACCCGTGTTTTCGGAACTCACCCGAGTGGAACATACAGGGGCTATAAGGCCACAGCTTTAGGAGCTGGAAGAGAAACGGTAGTAACCATATTGAAGGATGAATACCGCGAAGATATGAGCCTTGAAAATAACATTAAGCTCGCAATAAAATGTTTAATAAAAGCCTTGGAAGCGCGACAGTTGCCCCCCAGAATAAAGATTGCAGTTATTCCGTCCACGACAAAGAAAATGGAAATGCTAACCGATGAAAAGATTGACGACTACGTGAAAGAGTTAGGTTTGGGCAAGTGAGACTTTAATGAGCGATAAGTTCACCGTTGCACGTTTAACAAAAGATAGCGAACACTTTGAGGTTCTTGTAAAACCCCAAAAAGCGTTAGATTACCGCATGGGAAAAATAGCCTCCTTAACAGAGGTTCTAGTTACTGAAACAATATTCTTGGACGCAAGTAAGGGCACAAAAGTCTCTGAAGAAAACTTGCGCAAAAATTTCGGAACATCCGAAGCGCTGAAGATTGCTGAAATAATACTGAAAAAGGGGACACTGCAGCTTACCACGGATCAAAGAAGAAAAATGGTTGAAGACAAACGAAGGCAGATAATAGATTTCATATCGAGGCAAGCTGTTGATCCGAAAACAAACTTGCCACACCCACCTTTACGAATAGAGAACGCTATGGAGCAAATTCGCTATTCAATCGACCCCTTTAAGCCTGTGGAGGAGCAGGCGAGGGAAATAGTGAAGTTGTTGCGCCCAATTTTGCCATTGAAAATAGAGCAAGTGTCAGTGGGTGTCCACATACCTGCTGAATACTCAGCCAGGGCTTATGGAACAATAAAGGTGTTTGGAACGATAAAACGGGAAGAGTGGCGTGCGGACGGTTCATGGTATGGGGTATTAGAAATACCCGCAGGCTTATACGCTCCATTTCTGGATAAACTTGGAAACGTAACTAAAGGAAGTGGAGAAGCAAAAATAGTTTCTTGAGTTAATTTATGGAGGGATTCATGTAGATCATGCCAACATTTTTTGAGGGAAGACAACTTGTAACGCCAGGAGATTTACTCGCGGAAGGCGACTACATAGCAGGCGACAACACGTACGTAGAAGGTAACAAAATATACGCCTCACGAGTCGGACTGGTGGATTACGAGAACAAAAAAGTGAACGTTGTAGCCTTAAAAGCATTTTACATTCCGAAAGTAGGAGACATCGTGATAGGTACAATCGTGGAGGTGGGATTCAGCGGATGGACAGTAGACATAAAAGCGCCATACGGAGCCCTTTTGAGGGCGTCAGACGTTTTAAGCAGACCCTTCAAACCGCAAAACGATGAATTATCTCAGGTTCTCAATGCAGGAGATCTGATTGTTGCAAAAATAGCTTCTTATGATAGAGCACATGACCCGCAGTTGACTGTTGGTGAACCTGGTCTGGGAAAGATAACTCGCGGGCAAATAATGAGAATTACTCCGACAAAGATTCCGAGAGTCATAGGCAGAAAAGGCTCGATGATATCTATTATAAAACAAGAAACAGGCTGTCAAATAATTCTGGGAGTTAACGGAGTGATCTTAATCACAGGTAAGAATCCAGAGGACGAAGAGCTGGCAGTCATGGCTATCAGAAGAATTGAAGAGGAATCCCACACAAGCGGTTTGACGGACCGCATAACACAGATGCTTAAGGAGGCAAAAGTAAAACGGGAGGAAAGTAAAAATGAACCAAAAAATTGAAAAATTAATTGATAAAAAAGGTTTGAGGTTGGATGGTAGGAAACCGGACGAATTAAGACCGGTGAAAATTGACGTAGGCATCCTAGCAAATGCTGATGGTTCAGCATACATCGAACAAGGAAAGAACAAGATTCTAGCGGCCGCGTTTGGGCCGAGGGAGTTGCACCCGAAGCACTTGTCACTTTCAGACAGAATGGTTTTGAGGTGCCGTTATCACATGGCGCCTTTCTCTGTTCAAGAGCGCAAATCACCAGCGCCTTCAAGGAGAGAAGTGGAGCTTTCTAAGGTCATCAGAGAGTCACTTGAACCAGCGATTTTTATTGAACAATACCCTCGAACAGGCATAGACATCTTTGTTGAGGTTTTGCAGGCTGATGGAGGAACAAGATGCGCAAGCATTACAGCAGCGTCTTTGGCTCTGGCGGACGCAGGTATCCCAATGCGGGATTTGGTAGTCGCGTGTGCCGCAGGGAAGGTTGACGGTACGATAGTTTTGGATTTGATGGATACTGAAGACAAGGTTGGAGTGGCCGATGTCCCGGTAGCTCTTATGCCTAATTTGAATGCGATAACGCTGCTGCAGATGGATGGAATATTGACCCTTGAAGAGTTTGAGAAGGCAGTGGATCTTGCCATTGCAGGCTGCAGAAAAATTTACGCCATGCAAAAAGAAGTTTTTAAAAATAAGTATGTGAGCATCAGAGAGGTTGAAGAATAGTGTCCTCATTAATTACTCGAGTAAGACAGAAACAGATTGTGCAGTTAATGGCAAAGGGAAAACGACTCGACGGCAGAGGTCTAAACGATTATCGGGAGACAAAAGTTGAACAAGGAATAATTGAAAGGGCGGAAGGGTCTGCCAGAGTGCTCCTTGGAAAAACAGAAGTTCTCGTGGGAACAAAAATTGAAACTGGCGAACCCTTCTCCGACACACCCAACGAAGGCGTGCTGACTGTAAATGCAGAGCTTGTGCCTTTGGCTTCGTCAACCTTCGAGCCTGGGCCACCGGACGAAAATTCCATAGAGCTTGCCAGAATTGTTGATAGGGGAATTAGGGAGTCAAAAGCTATAGATGTGGAAAAGTTGTGCATTGAAGCAGGAAAGAACGTTTTTGTCGTTTTTGTGGATGTTTACGTGCTTAACCATGATGGAAACTTGATAGATGCCTCGGCTTTAGCTGCTTTAGCAGCTTTGCTTAACGCGAAAATGCCCAACTATGAAATTGAGGAAGGCCAAGTGAAGATCAAGCAAGGTTACACGCCGCTTCCGATAAAGAGGCATCCTGTAACAGTTACTTTCGCGAAGATAAACGACAGACTAGTTGTTGATCCGTGGCTGGAAGAAGAGCAGGTGATGGACGCTAGACTTTCTATGGCAATTGATGACGACGGCAACATATGCGCGATACAGAAGGGTGGAACTGGATGCTTCACACAGCAACAGGTATTCGAAGCCGCGAAGATAGCTAGGGAAAAAGCTGGCGAAATACGGAAAAAATTAGGCTGGTGAAATGGTCGTGGGTAGAGCAAAAAAAGTCGGGTCAACCCGCGGTTTTGGAACACGGTATGGTGCCACTGTTAGGAAACGCTACATCAAAGTGGTCACTGAACTGAAGAGGATTCACAAGTGCCCCCGATGTGGATTCCTAAAGGTTAAGAGGGAAAGCGTAGGCGTCTGGAGCTGCAGAAAATGCGGCTTCACATTTACGGGCGGGGCGTACACACCGACTACAAAGCTTGGAGTTGTGTCGAGACGCGTAGCTAGAGGAGCGCCTATAGAAGAAGGAACGAAGGCAGTAGCAGAAGATGAACATGGATAGGGGCTCTTCTGGTTTCTGCTTTCAGATGATTGCCTAAAAAGGGGCCACCGGTAGCATTGCATTCGAGCATAGAGGTCAATCCTATGAAGGCGAAGGCTGTTGTACGTTTAAAGTTTCCTTCAGAAAAGCACTTAAACATAGTCTGTAGAGCCTTAATGCCTGAAGTTGAGAGGCCAACGACCACACGCTCCAGAGTGAGTTTAAAGAAGGAGGGCACATTTTTAGTTTTGGAAGCGCAGGCTAAAGATACAGTTGCTTTGCGAGCGGCGCTAAATGCCTACCTAAGATGGATAAACTCGACGGCAAATGTTTTAGAAACTTTGAAAAATATTTCTTGAATCTATCTGAGTTTGACAAGTCAAGGCTCTGCATTGAATTTCCATCCAACCAATCAAAAAATAGCGGAAACGTGCCTTGAGGGTGCACCGAGCTGCATCAAGCAGGTTGGTTGGGTATGAGAGGTGTTATTTCAACTCTTCAATATCACCCTACTCCGCGAACGGTTCGCATCCATCCCTTCAAGAGAAAAAGGAATAACATTTGCCAGCGCGCGCGTCACGGGTCAAGACACACAGGACACTTCTGAAGTTAGCCAAAAGGGGAATTGTTACGGTCGAGGAGTATTACCACACAAATAAGATACTCTTGGCTGATTGGCTGAAGAAAGAAAGCGCCAGCCTTGATTCTGCATGATTCCCTATTAAGAACGCGCGATCAGATGTTATTGACAATGCTAGAAGGCTATTATTCCTAGCGGAAAGATCCAAGGTAGAAGATACGGAAAAACAAGTATAGGAGAATGCTTTTGCGTATTTGTTAGCTTCTCTTTTTTAATCCTTGGAGCGTTTGTTGTTTTTCAAGCCAACTTGTTGGGGGATTTCGGTTCGATTAGCCTCTTTTTGTCTTTTGTGATTTTAGGTCTTTGAGAAAATACTTAATTAAGGGCTATGCTTATTGCTGTGCAGATGGAAGGATAATAAGTGAGTGATGAAATTTCAAAGTTACCCCCTCACATTCAGGAACGCTTATTAAGGCTTCAACAGCTTCAGCAAACGCTTCAATCAGTCTTAGCACAAAAGCAACAAGTGGAAATGGAACAGACAGAAATTGAGCAAACCTTGAATGAGCTACAGAAAACGTCTGACAATACAATTATTTACAAGGCTGTTGGTTCTATCATGGTGAAGGCAGAAAAGACCAACCTGACCACGGAACTGATTGAACGGAAGGAGCTGCTCAACACTCGAGCCGCAGTGTTAGGAAAACAAGAAGAACGCTTACGCAGCCAACTAAAAGAGGTGCAGGCCAAACTTCAGGAGGACCTGACTCCAATTTCGCCACCCTCACCGTAACCTGTTTGGGGGAAAATTGTGGAAGAACTGGTAATACCAGAATTAACCAGTGAACAGATTGAAGCATTATGTTTAGCTGCAGAGAACGCCGCCAGAAGGCATATTTTGTCAAAGATTCCCTCTAAAACTGTGGAAAAACTGGACATAAGCGTTGAGGCTGAAGGTGCAAAGCCGATGACATTAGCGGTTGAAGTAGACATAACTTTGTTGCCCCAAATGAAAAATATTGATACACAAAAACTAGTGAACGAAACTATTAAAGAAACTTTCAAGTTTACTGAAAACTATTTGAGAAAATTAACATGTCATTCGCAGAAATAATAAAGATTTTAGATGAAACAAACGCTAAATTCGTTCTTTTGTTGTGCCACCATAACTCAGACCCTGACGCAATCTCCTCAGCCTATGCCTTTAAGGGTTTATTAAAAAACTTGAGACCAAGTATTATGGTTGAAATCGGAACTGGCCACGGAATCAGTCGCCTTTCAAAACACATTCTCAATTATTTACCAATAGAGGTTAAAACACAGCCTAACGTGGAAAAAGCAAACGCGATAGTACTGCTTGATACGAACACAATTCAACAGTTAAATGGTTTAGCTGAAAAAGTGAAAAATTCAAAGGCGCCAATCATAGTAATCGACCACCATACAGCTCATCCAGAGACGGAACGTGTAGCAAGACTCTGCATAACTAACGAAGAAGCCTCATCAACATGCGAAATTATCTACGACTTCTTTAAACAGATGAATGTGAAACCAAACTTGAATGAGGCTAAAGCGCTTTTTTTGGGCTTAGCATTTGACACGCGCCACTTTGTTCTAGCTAACTCTTCCACGTTCAAAACCATCGCAGAACTCGTTGCTATCGGCGTAAACGCCCAAGAAGCATTAAGTATGCTTTCCTTGCCCATGGACTTTTCTGAGCGCATTGCAAGGGTGAAGGCCTGCAGAAGAGCCAAACTCCTGAGAATTGGAGACTGGATAATCGCGCTTTCTCACGTTAGTGCCTACCAAGCCTCAGCAGCAAGAGCACTAATTGACTTAGGTGCCCACATGGCCGCCGTGGCGGGACAGAGAAACGATAGTATAGAGATTAGCCTCCGATGCACGCGAGAATTTACGGAGAAAACAGGCGTACACCTAGGCAGAGACATTGCCAAACCTTTAGGCGACCATCTTCGAGGAATGGGCGGGGGCCACTCCACAGCGGCTGGAGTGAACGGCATAGGCGACGTAGAAACTGGACTTAAACGTTGCCTGAGGCTGCTAAAAGAAAAGTTGCCTAATCAATAATAGGTAGCTACTCTTAAATGAGCAAACACCTCGCTTAAACTAGGGCAGGCACAACAGGCATGGCAGCAATCGAAACAAGAAACCTTGTATACACGTATCCTAGCGGAACAAAACCATCAATTAGCGATGTTTCACTAAAAATAGAGAAGGGCGAGTTCGCTCTTGTCACTGGCCCAAGTGGATGCGGAAAAACGACTTTGTGCCGCTGCTTCAACGGGCTAATCCCGCATTTCTATCAAGGCGAACTCAAAGGCGAAATAGTCGTTGCAGGGCTCAACGTGATGGAACACCCAACCTACGAAATGGCAAAACATGTAGGGCTAGTTTTCCAAAACCCTGAAAACCAGCTTTTCGCTCTATCCGTAGAGAAAGACGTAGCCTTCGGACTTGAAAACCTTGGGTTTCCACGGGAGGAAATACGGAAAAGAGTAGATTGGGCGTTAAACCTAACAGGCATATACGACTTGAAAGAAAGAACGCCCCACGAAGTCTCAGGCGGACAGCAACAAAGGGTTGCTATAGCCGCCGTTTTAGCCATGCAGCCTGAAGTAATCGTTCTAGATGAGCCAACCTCTTTCCTCGATCCTCTGAGCGCAAAAAAAATATTCGAAGTAATTTACGAGCTTAATAAAAAGCTTGGAATAACTGTTGTACTTGTCGAGCATAGGCTGGACCTAACAGCCAGATACGCTGACCACATAATCATAATGGACGAAGGAAGAGTCATTATAAACGGCGATCCCCGAGAGATCTTAAGCTCCGAAGAAGCCCGCTTGATCGGAATTGGCATCCCAAAGGCAACATGGCTTTACCACATGCTTAAGAAAGACGGAATTAGGCTAGACAAAACGATCCCATTATCCTCCGACGAGATGGCAACATTACTAATGGAGGCTTTGGAAGTCTGTGATTGAAGTTGAAGGTGTTCACTTCACCTATCCTAACGGCGTAGAGGCATTAAAAGGTGTATCATTAGTAGTCCAAAACGGTGAATTCGCTGCCATAATGGGACAAAATGGCGCTGGAAAAACAACACTAGTCAAACATTTCAATGGACTATTTAAACCGACTAAAGGCAGAGTCCTCGTGGACGGAGTTGAAACAAAAAAAGTCAGCGTGGCAACCCTAGCAAGAAACGTAGGCTTTGTTTTCCAAAACCCTGATCACCAACTTTTCAGCGAAACAGTAGAAGAAGAAGTGGCCTTTGCGCTAAAGAATTTCGGATTTACAGAAAGTATAACGAAAAAACGGGTTACATGGGCTCTAAACCTTCTAGGATTAACCCAGTATAGAAAAACTTCGCCCTTCATGCTGAGTGGCGGAGAAAGAAAACGAGTGGCTTTAGCCTCCGTTATGGCGGCAGACCCAAAAATACTAATATTGGACGAACCGACCATAGGGCAAGATTATCAACAGAAAGAGAAGCTTCGACAGTTTATTCTGCAAATGCAAACTCAGGAAAAAACAGTAATTATCGTCACGCATGATGTGGAATTTGTGGCTGAATGCAACCCGAGAGTTTTGTTAATGCGAGACGGAAAAATTGTAGCTGAGGGCGAAGCACAAAAAATTCTCACAGACCCAGAAGTTCTAATTCAAGCGTCCATTGTTCCACCTCAAATAGCCCAAATTTTCCTACAACTGTCAAGTTTTGGACTTCCAAAAAATATCATTGACATCTACGAAGCCCGGCAAATACTACTTAAAACTTTGGGAGTGAAATACAAATGAGCGTCTTTGACGGCCTTAAATTTAGAAAGGTTCATTCGCCCATTCATGATCTAGACCCAAGAATAAAATTCATTTATGTATGCGCAATTTTTGTAGCTGCAATAATTTTTGGAGAACTCTTACCTTTGATTGGACTTTTCACAATCCAGATTCCATTTGTTCTGTTAGCTGGTGTTAAGCGAGAATGGCTTCGATCGTTGCGGGGAGCCGCTTTTTTAGCTGTTATAATATTCTTGACAAACTTCATTGTTAGATTCATTGGAGCTGGATATTTAATTGTTGCTGGAGACTTAGAGAGCGCAGTGGCTATGACCTTACGTTTTATCGTGCTTGTTGAGTCTTTCTCGGTTTTTTTCTTAACAACCTCGCCAGACCACTTAGGCCTAGCCTTAGAACAGACTCGAGTGCCCTACGAGTTTGCTTTCGCATTCACAACCGCTGTGCGTTTCGTGCCTGTCCTAGCGGAAGAAGCCCAAACCATTATGGATGCCCAAAAAGCAAGAGGATTAGAGTTAGAACGTGGAAACTTTCTAAAAAGAATCAAAAATTACATTCCGATTCTCATACCGTTAATCGTAAGTGCTATTCGTCGAAGCCTCGAACTAGCAGAGGCCATGGAATCCCGCGCATGGGGGGCCACAAAAAACCGCACTAATCTATATGCGCTAAAAATACACCGTGACGATTTTATCTTAATGGCTATAACTGTGGGGATTTTAGTAGCCGCAATTTATGTCCGCTTATATCTAGTCATTCCACCGTTGCATCAACTTTTGGAAGATATGTTCTAAACCACAAGGCTTTTAATTTAGGTACTTGTGTAATGGGTTCTCGGGGTTTGAAAGGGTTGAAATGGCTAAAGGCGGCAGCTGGTGAAATTATCGCCAACATTAAAAGCTCAATTGAAGAGCTTAAGATGGAAGAAGTTGTGCGTCTACTCGAGCTCTTGCTAGGAGCAAAAGACAAAAAGATATTTATAGTTGGCATGGGACGAAGCGGCTTTGTCGCCAGAGCCTTTGCCTTGCGTTTGATGAACTTGGGGTTTAGCGTCTACTTTCTGGGCGAAACAATAACGCCAGCAGCAGAAAAGGGAGATTTGCTAATCGCTATTTCTGGCACAGGAACCACAAAGATTGTCTTAACCGCAAGCACTGCTGCCAAAGACATAGGCGCAACAGTGGTTGCCATCACGTCCTTTCCAGAATCTCCATTGGGTCAGATGGCTGATCATATAGTAACGGTCAAAGGAAGAACAAAGATTGGCTGGCCTATGGAGGAAGATTACTTGGCTAGACAGATTATAGGTGAACGTGAACCCTTAAGTCCTCTTGGAAGCGTTTTTGAAAACAACTGTATGGTCTTCCTTGACAGTCTAGTTGTAGAGCTCATGTATCGATTAGGGCGGACCGAGGCAGATTTAAAGCGCAAACACGCAACAATAGAGTAGAAATGGAGTGTGCAGGCTATCCGCGCTAAATGGAAAAAGAAAAGAATGCGCCGACAGAAGAAGAAACGGCAGAAAAGGCGAGAAAGATACAAGTGAACCCAATTTTTAGACCTATTTGAATTTTTGTATCAGTTTACCGTCTTCGAGAATAACCTTTCATTACATAAATCAAAAGCTGGCTTGGTTGTGTTTTTGAGGCAAATTGGCGGAGAATTAGAGCGCGCGCTACTTGCTTTCTAAAAATAAAGAGTTTAGGGCTTGGGGATTCGGAGTTA
>CAZDZM010000050.1:0-10229 GCA_964509945.1 uncultured Candidatus Bathyarchaeia archaeon | reverse complement strand
GCATTTTAAGTTCATCGAAGAGTTCTGGACGCAAATCTTTCAGAGTCGGAACAAAAGTTTCCATCGGTCTTATGTCAGAATAGTCAACCTCGCCTATCACAAAATCTTCTTCGTCATATTTTGCCTTTGCAAGAATCTCGCCTGTGGGGCCTATGAGTCTACTTCCTCCCCAAAACTGCAGCCCGTCTTCAACGCCGACAAGGTTAACATAAGCCAGAAAAGCCGCGTTTTCCACAGCTCTCGCCGCTGTCAAAATTTCAAAAAAGCTTTTGCGAACTGATGGTGAAGCTGAGATGCATACGATTAGTTCAGCTCCCTTTAACCGCGTTAATCGAAAGACTTCTGGGAAATAAATATCATAGCATATAGTTAAGCCTACGTTTCCCAGCGTTGTGTCGAAGGCTGCGGCTTGATAGCCTGGGCGGAAATATCTTTTTTCCTCGAAGACGCTGTGGGTCGGAAGGTACATTTTTCGGTATTTTCCGATAAATCCCTGAGGGCCTACGAATATCGCGGTATTGAAAATTGTGGCTCGCGTTTTTTCACTTAACTCTGGCATGCCAAAAATTATGTGAATTTTTGTTTTTCTCGCTATGCTCTCTAACCTTTTAGTTGACGGTCCAGGTATTGTTTCCGCCAGTTCATAGATTTGATCTCTTACGACATATCCAGTCAATGAAAGCTCTGGGAAAATTACAAGCTCTGCAGCTTCTTTCTTTGCTTCAGCTGCAAGTTCCTCTATTCTATCAATGTTTTCTCTTTTGTCTTCACGCTTGCAGCTTGTTTGCGCAAGGGCTATTGTTACTTTCTCTTTCACCTTCAATCATCCCTAAACAGTTTAGGAAATGCGTGGAAGTCTGAAATCTGTTCCAATTGTTCTATATTCAAGTTTTGTTGTTAATAGCATTCGCCTTTTATGTTCCGTAGAAAGCCATCTTTCTTTCACCTTTTCAACCAACTCCTTATCCACGTTTAGCTGTTTTGCTATCTCTTCCATTTTCATGAAACGTTCCAACCCATATAGGATAAGGTCGAGCAGTTCGTATTTTATGCCAAGCTCTGTTTCGGCAAGTTGATTTGGCCATAGGGCAGGCGTGGAGGGTTTTGTCACAATTTCTCTTGGAAGACCTAAGTGCTGGGCAAGTCTACGAACTTGGGTTTTGTATAGATCCATTATTGGCGATATGTCTGCAGCTACATCTCCCCATTTTGTAAAGTAGCCCATCATCGTTTCTGATTTGTCGGAGCTTCCGCAGACTATCATGCCAAGCCTATTGGCGTAATAATAAATGTAAACCATTCTAGCCCTTGCCTTTATGTTGCCCTTGCAAACTTTTTCTGAAGGATCGAAGATGGGTATAGAATTGTAGAATCCCTCTAAAGCTGGTGTGATGTCACATAACTGTGATTCTAAACCGAATTTTTCTGCAACAAGCTGTGCATGTTCGATATCTGTTGTGCTGTACGTTTCTTTTTCTGGCAGGATAAGCCCAAAAACTTTAGCTCCTCCTATGGCTAGGGCCGAAAGCGCAGCTACAGTACAACTGTCGATTCCGCCGGACAGCCCTAGAACTATGCCTTTGGCTCCAGATTTTTTAATGTAATCTTTGATAAACAATTTTATTTTTGCCTCCACTTCAGGCAAGTTTAATTTTAGGACAGAAGGTGTTAACTTCAAGTGAGTGCATGCCTCCTCCAGTCTTCTTATGGCTGTAGGCAAGTATTTAAGAGCAAACATAAATATTAATGGAATACATGCTCCGCGGTATAGAAGGATCTAAGAGATGGGACGACGAAGAAGAAAGGTTGTTCGCATCCCGAAGAAAAAGTTACCTAAATTCTTCTCTTGCCCTAAATGTGGAAAGGAAACAGTAAGAGTTGAAATTCTGCGTGGAGAATCACGCGCTGTTGCGGGCTGCGGCAGCTGCGGCCTCCGCGAGGAATTTCAAGTCAAGCCTGCTCAAGGAGAAGTTGATGTTTACTGCATGTTTACCGACAAAATTTATGGGTCTCCCAAGAAATCCTTGTCAGAGATTAAAGGTGCTTAGTCAGGTTGGGTTTCATATGCTTAAGCATGTTGAAAGATATCTGCTCGATAAAATCAAGGCTGAAGGTGCCATCCATATAACCCTTATAGACCCTGAAAAAGCAACACCTCCACAAGCTTCTAGAATTGCAGGTATTGCGATGTCGAGCGGAACTTCTGCTATAATGGTTGGAGGCTCAACGTTGGTTTCCACAGGCCACTTGGACAATGTTGTAAAGGCTATTAAACACACTGTAACGATTCCGACAATCCTTTTCCCAAATAATATAACAGGAATAAGCCGCTATGCAGATGCCATATGGTTTATGTCACTTTTGAACTCGGTAGATCCCTACTTCATAATTGGGGCTCACATTTTAGGCGCACCCCTTGTCAAAAAATATCAACTAGAAGCAATTCCTATGGGCTACTTGATTGTTGGAGAAGGCGGCACCGCTGGCGTCATGGGTAAGGCCATCCCGATACCATATAACAAACCAGAAGTCGCGGCTGCTCATGCCTTAGCTGCCCAGTACTTAGGTATGCGCTTTTTATACCTAGAAGCTGGGTCTGGAGCAAGCGTGCCAGTTCCTCCAGAAATGATTCGCTCTGTTAAGTACTTTGTTAACGTTCCTTTAATTGTTGGAGGAGGCATAAGAACTAAAGAACAAGCTTTGGCAGCAGCTTCTGCGGGAGCTGCCATCATTGTTACAGGCAATATTGTTGAAAAAAGCGAAGCGGAACAAAAAGTTTCTGAAATCATCGAAGGCATCAGAAAGAGTAAGGCGTAAAGTTCACGATTTTGCGCACTCCAGCGAAATATTGTAGTTGCGAGAAAGTCATTTTTTTAACTTATTTATGTCACAAAGCAAAAATAAACGTTGCAATAAATTTCTGAAGGGGCAAGATTGAACAACTCGCTGAGCAAAACTCATCAAGGATACATCGAAACCTTAGAAGCACAGCTTGAACATTTATACGCCATAGGCGAAAAAGCGAGAGGGAAAGGTCTCGACCCAGCGTTAAAAATTGAATGCATTGTTGCAAAGGATTTAGCTGACCTTGTAGAAGGTCTTGTAGGACCGATGGGCGTTGCTGCCGACATTAAAGAGCTAAGCACGAAACTTCCACGGGAAGAATTGGCCTTCAAAATCGCCGAAGAAATTGTTTATGGCAAATTTGGGCATCTGGAATCTGAAGCGGCGGCGGAGCAAGCTATACGTAGTGCACTGGCAATTTTCACGGAAGGGCTTACAGCAGCTCCGATGCAAGGTGTAGCTCAGGTAAGAATCAAAACAAACTCTGACAGGACACAGTATCTGGCCATATACTTCGCAGGTCCAATCAGATCCGCTGGCGGGACAGACCAGGCCTTGACATTAGTTGTCGGCGATTTTGTTCGGCGGCTACTTGGGTTGGATCGATATAAACCTACAGAGGAAGAAATCTCTCGTTTCGTTGAGGAGTTAAGACTGTATGAACGTTCAGTTGGGCGCTTCCAATACCATGTTTTAGATGAAGAAATACGAAAGGCACTGCAGCGGCTTCCAGTAGAGGCGACAGGTACAGAATCTGACCCTGTTGAAGTTTCTTCTTTTCGAAATCTGCAACGAATAGAGACTAATCGTGTAAGGGGTGGCGCTCTCAGGGTTGTGAATGATGGTATTGTAGGCCGTGCCCCCAAAGTTTTGACGATTGTAGAGAAGCTTGGATTTCCGGGGTGGGATTGGCTCAGAGAGTTCGGTCAAAAATCTGAGAAGAAGTCTGCTGGATTTATGGATGATGTTATTGCTGGACGCCCGATTTTCTCTTTCCCATCTAGACGCGGGGGCTTCAGACTTAGATATGGCAGAGCGCGAAACACAGGTCTTTCTGCCGTCGGCGTTCATCCGGCCACCATGCTTGTACTTGAAGGCTTTCTCGCAGCTGGCACACAATTGCGTTTAGAGCTTCCTGGAAAAGGCGGTATTGCTGTACCTGTAGACACTGTCGAGCCTCCTGTTGTCTGTCTGAAAGACGATTCTGTTGTTAAGGTTTCTATTGAAAACTTCACTCACATAAAAGACAAGATTAAGAAAATCTTGTTTCTAGGTGACATACTAATTAGTTTTGGCGATTTTCTGTACACGAGTAAATCGCTTGCTCCATCCGGGTATGTTGAAGAATGGTGGATTGAAGATGTAAAGAAAGCTATCTTGGAAAAGTTCAGTGGCAACTTTGAAAACGCCGCAAAAGCTGCCGCAATTTCTTGTGAGAACTTGAGGAAACTTGTAGAGGATCCATTTTACAATAAGCCTAACGTTAGAGAGGCAATCGCGTTATCTCTTGCTTTGGATGTACCTATGCATCCTGTTTTCACGTTTTTCTGGTCAAACCTTCCATCAGTTGAAGCTGTGGCGTTTTTGAGAGACTGGGTTCTGAATGCTGAGATACTATTTGAAAAGGGTTTCATGAATAAAATTGTTGGACAAGATGAAACGAACATAAAGCAGTTGCTACGGGCAATTTGTTTACCGCATAAGGTTTTAGATGGCAAACTCACAATCGAGGGTGATGATGCCCACGCCTTTGCATTTTGTTTAGGGTATAAAGCTTCTTGGAATGAAAATGCTACTTTCGCAGGAACTGTTTTGGAAACGGTCTGCGGGCTTTCCAAAGTGGAGGTTAGAGAAAAGGCTCCCACCTTAGTGGGTGCTCGCATGGGAAGGCCTGAAAAAGCGAAAAGGCGCGAAATGAAACCGCTTGTTCACGTTCTCTTTCCTGTAGGTCTTGCCGGTGGTTCTCAAAGAGACTTTACAGAGGCGGCTAAAAAAGGGCCAATATTGGTGGAAATTACTAAGCGTAAATGCCCCAATTGTAAGTCGTTCACATTTAGAGTGAAGTGCGCCGAGTGTGGTTGTGAAACGGTTACTGAAAAAAGTTGCCCCCGTTGCGGCAAGCCTTTAAAAGAAGATCGATGTTCAGAATGCAAGGCTAATGCCCAATCGTATCAGAGACAAGCTGTGAACTTTAAAGAGATTCTCGAATATGCATGTGGACGTTTAAGTGTTTCCGTGCCTAGAATCTTAAAGGGTGTAAAAGGATTATCCAATGAGACTAGAACGCCTGAAATAATTGAGAAAGGAATTTTGCGGGCGAAATATGACCTGTCCGTGTACAAGGATGGGACAATCCGTTTTGATGCTACAAATGCTCCCTTAACACATTTCAAGCCCGCTGAAATAGGAGTCTCCGTTGAGAAACTTAGGCAGCTTGGTTACCATTATGACATTTTTGGGGCACCACTCAAGGACCAAAACCAAGTTTGTGAACTGAAAATTCAAGATCTGATTATTCCTACGAAATCCGCGGAATACTTCGTGCAGGTTGCAAATTTCCTAGACGAACTTTTGACGAAAGTTTACGGAATGCCCTCTTACTACAGCGTGAAACAAAGAGAGGACCTTGTTGGGCACCTGATCATAGGTTTAGCTCCTCACACATGCGTTGGCATCTTAGGGCGTATAATTGGATTTGCAAACCTAAACATTTGCTACGCCCACCCAATTTGGCACTCAGCAAAACGTAGAGATTGTGATGGCGATGAAGACACTCTTATGCTTGCGTTGGACACCTTGCTAAATTTTTCCCGCAAATATTTACCCGCACAGATAGGTGGTATAATGGACGCGCCTCTGCTTCTGATCCCATTTGTCAACACAAAGGAAGTTCAAAGGCAAGTTCACGATTTTGATGTTGACGATGCCTATCCTCTTGAATTTTACGAGAAAACATGGGAGAAAATTGAAGCCAAACAAGTTAGTTCTATGATAGATCTTATTAGCCATAGACTTGGGACAGAAGCACAGTTTGAAGGCTTCAACTTTACGACACCAGTCTCAAACATAAACCTCGGCAATCCAGAGAGCGCGTACAAACAATTCAAAACAATGATTGAAAAGTTGAATATGCAACTTGAACTGGGAGAAAGGATCGAAGCTGTAGACCCAAGAAAAGTTGCCCTAAAAGTTTTGACAAGCCATTTTATACGAGATATTGCTGGCAACCTACGTGCTTTTTCAACTCAAGGTTTCAGATGTAAATCCTGCAACAAACGTTTCCGCCGCTTGCCTCTCCGTGGTGAATGTCCATTTTGCAGAGGCCAATTGACTTTAACCGTTTACCGTGGCGGTATCGAGAAATATATTGATGCGGCGCAACAGTTGATTGATAAGTACAAATTGCCCCAGTATTACAACCAAAGAATATTGTTGATGAAAGAAGAAATTAACGCTATGTTTGAGAGTAAGAAAGCAAGGCAAATCAGCCTAACAGACTTCGCCTAAAAAAGAAAACTTTTCTATATAAAGCAGCAAATCTAATCTAGGTGAGCATCATTAGAGAAATTGTCCACCCAAAGGCATACTTGTCAAGAATAAGAAACGTCAGATCTGGGCTGAGGTCTAGGACTCAGATACTAAACATTTTAGAGCATCAATCAGCTGATGCCAAAACCATCGCAAAAGAAACAAGTGCGACTTATAGGGTTGTTATACACCATCTAAGGCTCTTAAGAATAGAAGGAACCGTTGAAAGAAAAGGAAACAAACCACATGTATGGGCGCTCACTGGTTTAGGGCAAAAACGGCTGATCAACTAGAAAGTGCATTGGCATGGTGATTGCTTACATTTTGGACATTTATTGTCATACTTTTCAAGGGCTGCATTCTCAAGATCCACGTCGGTAATATTTGCGAGGGAGGCTAACCACGCGATGACGTCAGCTAGTTCGTTTTCTAAAGCTTCCTCATCTTTCTCTTCTAAAGCTTCGCCTAGTTCTTCAACTTCATCCACAAGCCGACCATATGTTTCTTTCATGCCACGCTTAGAATCTCTGTGAAAATATAAACGTCGCATCAAATCTTGAAACTCGCATATCTGCATTCTAATTCACCATATTTGCCTGAATGCTTATGTTAATTCAGAGTTTAAAGCTTGAGTTAGACTTTTCTGGCTTCTGACAATTATGTGAATCACTTCAACGCCGTTTCGCTCCAGATGTGCAGAAATGAATCTACGGTGGCAATACTTCGGGTTTATCTCCATGCACATAATACATGGCCGCTTATTGTCCGCAATTTCTAAAAGTTGCTCTATGCCTTCTCTAAAAAGTTTCGTCCGCATGTACCTTTTGTATCCGCCATGTCGATAGCCTCCAAGTTCTTTGCCAATCCAAACATATTCTATGCCGTGGTCCGGGAGCCATTTTTCCATAAGCACCCTTTTAAATTGTTCACTTTTTGACGTTGGAAAACTCCGAACATCCACAAGAACTTGTATTCTATGTTCAGCTAATAATTCTAGGAAGGCGTCAACCGAACGGTTGCCGTGACCTATTGTCCATACTTGCAGTTTTTTTGTCATTTTTCATCGTCACATATGAAAAAATGGAGAGGTTAGCGGATTTTTATGTATCCGTAGGCTTCTGTGGAGTTTTCGAAACAGTAGTGCACTTTTTGATGATCTTTCCGAAACTTTGCGGCATCTATCCTTACTTTTTCTGGTGATTCTTTGCCTATTACTACGCGTTTGATGAAATCAGCTATTTCAGCCATTTCCAGCTCTTTCATTCCAAGCCTTGTTACTTCTGAGACGCCCATTCTTATGCCGCCTGGGTGCATGAAATGTCTTCCCTCTTTAATGTCCCAAGGCAGCAAGTTTCTATTGATTATTATGTTTGCCTTTTCCAATAATTCTTCAATGCCACCGCCGTCGCCGTATTCTGTTATGTCTACTAGGATCACATGGGATTGCGTGAAACCCTTATGTTCCGCTAGAACTTTGAAACCCTTCTCATAGAGTGCTTGAGCAAGGGCTTTTGCGTTCTTAACGATTTGTCTCGCGTACTCCTCTCCAAATTCAAGCATTTCCGCACATGCAATCGTAAGGCCTGCAACTGCGTGCAAGTGATGGTTACTCACCATTCCAGGAAACGTTGCACGTTTCACCTTTTCAGCGTATTTTCCCCAAGACAAGACTCCGCCATGCTGAGGGCCGAAGAACGTCTTGTGTGTGCTTAAGCTGACCACGTCTGCGTCTTCTCTAAGGGGGTCTTGGAATTGTTTACCGGCAATTAGGCCCGCGACATGCGCAGCATCATAACCTACTGTCCCGCCTACTGAGTGAATCGTTTCAGCTAATTCTTTAACAGGGTGTGGAAAAGGAAACACGCTTGCACCAAACATTACGAGTTTCGGCGGCTTACCCTTCGCTGCGAGTTCTCCTATTTTCGTTTTAGCTTTATCCACATCTATGTTCAATTCTTTGTAATCCAGGGGCAAATATTCAACTGCCAATCCGCGCACGGCACCTGCAGTTCCACCTAACTCTTTCTTGCCTGTTGTGATGTGTCCTCCGCATGGAATTGACAATGCCATCATAGTGTCGCTTGGTTCTGTAAAAGCCGTGTAGACCACCAAATTCGCTACGACACCTGAAATTGGTCTGACATCAACAAACTCGGCATTGAAAAGTTTTTTCATAAGCTCAATACATTTAAACTCCACTTGGTCTATGAAGCGGCAACCTGCGTAAACACGTTCCCCAGGCCATCCTTCTGCGTAGCGATTTCCAAAATCCGTCGCAAGGGCTTCGCGAACAGCCGGGCTAGGTATATTTTCACTCGCTATAAGCGGTATGCTCTCCTGAAACCATTTGTGATGTTCATTCAGGAGGTTCAAAACGTGATTATATTCATCGCGGAGTGCTGACATGGCTAACACCTTTGCATCAGACTATCAGCCACTCAAAAATAAAAACCCTTTTGAAAGCAACGTAACCTTAATAATTGAGAAACAAGAGTTTATTGCCTGTAGAAAAAGGATTAAATTATGAGCAAGAAGAGAAAAGAAAGTTCAGGGCCGATGCCGGCGGCAAGTGCAGGCTTACTGAGGTTTTTTGAAGAAGAGACTGAAGGCATTAAGGTTCGTCCAGAAATCCTTATGGTTCTAGCTGTGGCCTTAATTATAGTGTCTGCACTAGCCAAAATATTCTTCTAGCTAGTCTAACGACGCGGGCCATGCAAAACTTCTATCCTCTGAACCGAATCAAGATGGATAAATATCTCGCTTCTTTCTTCCCTACTGGCAACCTGCGGTATGGGCTGAGCGATTGTTGCACGCAAAGTAAGCGCTTCCGCGTCTGAAAGCCATATGCCAGCAGGTTCACGGGTCACAGCCGCCAGAGTCCCTTCAAAACCGTAGGAAGGATCTAGAATTATCCTTATCTTCTTCCCTAGGTTTTTCTCAAGCATGTGAAATATTGTCAGAGGTAGCTCTTGTTCTGGCATCTGCTTCGCAAAATTACTATAATTGTCCTTTTAAAGATAAAACAATTGCCCTTGTGAAGTTATGCCACATTAACGATGAACCAGCGTTTACAGTATTTTTGCCATCTAGTTTATGAATGATTAGTGTCAAAATTTTAACTCACATTTTTTAGAGTTGTTTCAAAGATGTCTCATATGAAACAAAAACTTTTCCCCAACTTCGCGACATCTTAATATGACTCTATTCTTTCATAAAATCTAACTTGAGCTGGTAAATGTGGATGATTCCTTGAACAAATCTCTTGACAAAGCAGCGAAACATTATTCATCTCTATTTTTCCTTCCAAAGTTCAAAAAAGCAATTGTAACTCTTGCCCTGTTATCTATATGCGGTGGAGGGCTTTCCACTATTATCCTTTTCCCATCTCTTCCCGGAATAGCTAACGGTTTTCTTCTCGGCGTTTCTCTTTTCTTTACAAACCTGCTTTTTGATTATGTTGTTAGTGTGCTAGTTCTAAGACGAGACCCAATCTACGTGTTAAGAAGAACAGTGGCCCTATCTCTGTTCTGCTGGGTTTTTTGGTCGCTTTTCATTCTCCTAGGGGTCTCTTTAGCAGTTTTTTTTGATTTATCATGGTGGGTTAAACTTTGTCTTTTAGGTTTCTCCGCAGTGTTGATCTTGCGTTTAGTCGTGTTTTTTTCCACGTCTTCCCCGAATTATAAACGTGTTCTCGCAGCCGCTCTTCTTCAGCCTTTTCCGTGCATAGTTCCGTTTATGATATTTTGGATAAACATAAATGACATATTGGTTTTCAGAATACTCCCTTTTTTCATAGTTTCACCGGCGATAAGCATTATTTCAAGTTTCTTATTTGTTTCTATAATCGGTCAAATTGG
>CAZDZM010000049.1:0-10260 GCA_964509945.1 uncultured Candidatus Bathyarchaeia archaeon | reverse complement strand
GGCTGTCGGCTAGCTTGGTCTAGGCTTGGAGACTCGGGCTCTCTAAGTGCGTCTCGGTTGCGAGTGCGCGGGAAGGACCCCGGTTCAAATCCGGGCAGCCCCACCATTATCTCGTCGGAAATAGTTTGGTTTGGTTGTTTTGTTCGTTTAGAGCTTGCAGAAGGCTGATTAACCGCTGGAGAGTAGAGAGTGGGACGGTTCCAATACGGTTCTCGAAGCATGATTGGACGCGCATACAAAATTCACCTTTTCGGCTCCAAAACGTCTTGCAACGTAAACTTCTCACCTTCTTTAGCCTAGGGGTCGCGCGCGCGGGTTGTTAACAGAAGAATCCAATGCGGTCTGTCACTGTTTCAGTTCTTGGGAAGTAGGTTCGAAAGAGAGAAAGGATTTTATTTTTGTAGCTTAAAAGCAATGAATTACGTAAATCCATATAAGAAAAACAAAAATTAGCGTGTGCACTATTTAGACGATGAGAGTGCAGTAAATGGTTTTGGCAATATCTGTTATTGGAGCTAGTGGTTCGGGGAAAACTGCGACAATTGAGTACTTGATTTCATGTCTCTCTAGAGAAGGGTTTAAGGTTGGTTCAATAAAACACGTGCATCGTACCGAATTTTCAATCGATACTCCGGGAAAGGACACGTGGCGGCACATGAAGGCTGGAGCATTAGTAACGGTTTCTGTTGCGCCTAAGGAAATTGCGGTGATTAAGAAAACGACCGCCTCCAAGAATCAGCATGACTTGGATAAAATTATCAGCTTGCTCGATAATGAGGCATTGGACATAATATTTCTGGAGGGACTGCACTCGCTTGTTGCAAAGAGAACTGACATTCCCAAAATAATTGCTGCGAAGGATTTAGGAGATCTGAAGAAGATACTGGAAGGAACGACTCCTCCGATACTAGCAGTTACTGGTCTGGTCGCTAGAGACAAATTTGATGCGCGCGTACTAAGTGATCTCAAAATACCCATAATTGATTTGTACAAGGAGGGAGACGCACTTCTTGAGTTGGTTAAAAATTACATCAGTAACCTGCACGTTAGACCGGATTCAAGATAAGTGTAAATGCAAACCCGATTCTGAAATGAGGACGTGCTATGACTAAAAAAGCCGCAATCATACTTGCTGGAGGTCAAGCTAAAAGATTCCAAGTAAAACAGAAGCAGTGGGAAGATAAAGCTCTCGCGAGGCTTTTTGACAAGCCTCTTCTCATAAATGTTATTGAAAGAATTAGTGATGCAATAGAAGAAATTGTTGTATGTACAAATGATGACGCTCGCCGAATTCAATACCTCGAGATGCTACATAGATATTCCATTAGAAACGTGAGAGTGTATACTGATGAAAAACTCGCGGGCATTGAAGGCCCAATAGTGGGTATTTTGACAGGGTTAAAATTTGCTAGCGCGGACTACTGTATTGTACTTCCATGCGATGTCCCGTTGATTCAGCCAGCAGTTGTTGATTACCTATTCAACGCTATTGGAGACTCGTGTGTGGCGACTCCAATTTGGCCAGATGGTAGATTAGAGTCCCTAATCATGGTCTGCGAAAGGCCGATGGCGGTCAAAATCACGGACGCCCTCTGCGAATTGGGAAGACGGAGGCCCGATGACATAATAAGAGGAGTTCCGGAGGTAACTTTCGTTTCCATTATTGTTAATCTAAAAAACCTTGACCCTGAATTTAAGAGCTTTGTCAACATCAATCTTCCAGAAGATCTGAATTTATTCCCGACTCGCGTGGTTGAGAATGGGCCAATCAAAGAAAACTTGAAACTAAATATTGGTTGCCCTGATGCATCAGAATTGAAGCTGCTAAAAACAGCCTCAAAACACTATCATGGGGGAGAATTTCTGGAAGCCGCCAACCTATTTTCTTCTTTGTCAACCCACTTGACAAAAAGAGGATTAAGCTTTTGGGCTGGGATCGCTATAGAGAATGAAGGCAAAAGTTTATTTAGCTTGTCAGAGAAGCAAAGCGACACAGGATTCAAAAAGGACTATCATACTAAGGCTAAAGCTGCCTTTATGAAAGCCGCACAAAACTACCAGCTAGAGGCTGAAACTTATGAGAAAAACAACATTAGCTTCTTGGCTAACCATGCGAGGGCGGATGGGTTATGGTGCCAGCGAATCGCAAATGAAGAACGAAGTTAGGAAGAGCAAAAGCGAAAGGCCTGCTTCAAAAAATTAGTATCCTCTGCATATATCGAGAGGTTCAATCAACGTAAACAGGTACCTCAAAATAATATGTCTTAATTTCCCGCGCCATCTAAACTTAAGAGCTTTATGAGGTGGCAAACCTGAAAACTTTAAAGGGTATTTTGTCGGATTAATTACCCATGGCGAAGGACTTGAAACCCTTCCTGACTGATAGGCAGGTTGAAATTTTAAGGTTGCGAAAACAAGGCCTCACACAAGAAGAAGTGGCAACTCTTTTAAAGACAACCCGGGAAAATGTGAGCATACTTGAAAAGCGTGTCTACGAAAACATTAAACGTGCGAAGGCGACGCTGGATCTCCTTGACGAGTTGAAGATGTCGGTTCAAGTTATTATCCCTCCTAAAACTCTTCTGCGTGATGTACATAAAATTGTGCTGGCAAAAGCTGATGAGATGAATATCCACATGATGGCTGATTGCGTTGACATACTAGAAGAGGTGAAAAATAGAGCAAAGGGCAAACTTAAACATGGATATGTGATTAAACCTCTCACTGTAACAATAGTACCTGACGGAACAATCTTGGTTAAGTAAATGCTTGTTTGTTCCTCGCGAGCAGCGAGCTTACGTAAGCTTCAATTTTCCCGCTAGGTGGAGGGCGACATAGTAAACAAATTTGTTTACCTAAATCCATATACGTAAAGTATTTGAGAAAAGAGTGAATTGATTGGTGTTAAGCGGGCTGGTACAAATATATGCCAATTCTGACTCTAGACGGAATAAGCAAATCTTATGGTGCAAATGTTGTTCTTGAAGATCTCAATCTTGATGTAGAAAAACAAGAGCTTATGGTGGTCCTAGGCCCAAGCGGCGTGGGCAAATCTACACTACTTTATATTGTCGCCGGGCTTCTGAAACAAGATTCTGGGAACATCTACATAAACGGTGAGATTTTCAACGGGGTGCCGCCTGAAAAGAGATCAGTTAAACTGGTCTTCCAGGAATACCTACTTTTCCCTCATTTGAACGTCTTTGAAAATGTGGCTTTTAGCTTAAAGATAAAGAAGTACTCTGCGCATGAGATTAGGCGGAAAACGAATGAGGTTCTTCAGCTTCTGGAAATAGAAAATATCAAGGATCGACATCCAGAAGCTTTGAGTGCAGGACAGCAACAGAGAGTCGCCCTTGCCCGCGCATTGGTGGCGGAGCCAGAGATAATTCTTTTGGATGAGCCTATGAGCAACCTTGATGCCAATCTTCGCAAATATCTCAGATTCGAACTGAGACACATACTCAAGAGCAAATTACAGATGACAACGGTGATGGTTACTCACGATCAAGCAGATGCTCTAAGCATGGCGGACAGAATAGCAATATTGCATGATAGAAATATCGAGCATGTAGGAAACCCGCGTGAAATCTTTCTGAGACCAAAAACCGAGTTTGTTGCAAGCTTCGTCGGATTTGAAAACATCTACAAGGGGCATGTTACCGCCACAAGCCCAGAAACAGGCACGGTAAAAGTGGCCATCGGCAGCTTCGAGATTGTCGCCCCATTTGAACGGGAATTCTTGAATGGAGACCGAGTTCTAGTATCTATAAGGCCTGAAGATATTGCCATAACCACCGTAAGACGCAATCGGAATGCTCAAAACGTTGTAAGAGGAAGAATAGAAGAACTGCTTTCTTCAGGTTTGTCAACACGTTTGAAGGTGGCTACAAGAGAAGCCCTTGAGTTTGTTGTGGTTGCTCCGCCATATGCTGTTTCTGAGTTCGGTTTGAAAATCGGAAAAGAAGTATACTTAGTATTCAAGCCATCATCTGTCAATCTGATAAAGCGCGCATACTGCGAATGCGAGGGAGGCGGCAAATAGTGATGGAAAAGAAGCTTCTAATTGGAGCTGTTTGCATCATTATCGTTGCTGCATCAATATTAGCATACTATTACATGAAGATCAGCAAATCTTCTCTGACCCCCTTAGTTGTTTTTGCCGGTTCTGCGAGCAAACCGGTTTTGGAAGAGGTTTCTGAGGAATTTGAGGAAGAAACAGGGATCAGTGTTGAACTTCATCTTAGCGGCTCGGGGGAAATGCTTTCTCAGATGAAAATAACAAAATCGGGAGATTTGTATATTCCTGGATCTGATGACTACATGACAAAAGCCATAGAAGATGGAGCAGCTGATCCCGAAACAGTCAAAATACTGGCTTATCTGATCCCGGCCATAATAGTTCAGAAGGGAAACCCCAAGGGAATACACAGTCTTGAAGATTTGGCTAGGTCAGGAGTAAGAATCGGAATCGCTGACCCAAAAACCGTTTGCGTCGGTGAATACGCATACAAAATTCTAAAGTACAATGGGCTTTGGGAGAGGGTTGAAAAAAACATAGTCGTTTACGCGGAAAGCTGTTCAAAGGTGGCTGCATTAATTACGACGAAGATGGTGGATGTGATCATAGGTTGGTCAGTTTTTGAGAACTGGGATCCAGACAAATCAGAGGCCATATTTATAGAACCTGAGCGTATTCCAAAGATTTCATGTATACCTGCAGCCCTCTCGACGTACTCCAAGAATAAGGATGAAGCTGAAAAATTATTGAACTTCCTAGCTTCACAAAAGGTGCGTGAAATCTTTAACAAGTACGGGTACATCGCTACTCTGGAGGATGCGAGAAAATATGCACCAAATGCTGAAGCGCCATTCACTTAGTTCCCATCTAAGACCAAGAACAAGGGATGTCAAAAATGTTAAGAAAGCTGCAAAAAAAGAAGAAGGACTCTTCCTTTGGCATATTTGACATCGCAGTTTTAGGAACAGTCGGGTTGCTAGCTCTCTTCTATCTCGCAATTATAGTCTCAATGGCATTTTATACAGATTTGAATACTTTCTTGTCCACACTTTTTTCTGAAGAGATTTTATTCGCCATTGAACTGAGCCTTATAACGGCCACTCTGGCAACGGTTGCTAGCATTCTAGTAACGGTTCCGGCTGCCTATGCTCTGTCAAGAATTGATTTTCGAGGCAAAGATGTTGTGGACACTCTGCTTGATATACCTGTGGTGATGCCGCCAGTTGCGTTAGGAACGGCCATGTTGATTTTCTTTAGCACACCTCCAGGCACTTTCATACAGGATAATCTTGTCAGATTCGTATTTCAGGCGCCTGGAATAGTTTTGGCGCAATTCGCCGTCATAAGTTCACTGGCTGTTCGGCAGATTAGAGCAGCATTTGAAGGCGTCAGCCCGAAATATGAGAAAGCTGCTAGGGCGCTGGGTTGCAGCAAGCTGCAAGCGTTTCTTAAAGTTACGCTACCGATGGCGAAAAAAGGGTTGTTAGCCGCATTTATACTGGTTTGGGCAAGGGCGATAGGTGAATTCGGAGCGACCATTACCCTTGCTGGGGCGACAAGGATGAAAACTGAAACATTGCCAGTTGCCATATTTCTGAGTCTAGCCACGGCGGATGTGGCAAAAGCCATAACAATAGTCTCCATACTTATCATTATTAGTGCAGCGGTTCTCATCTTTATAAGAAAAATTGGAGGCAAAATTGCTATTTGACTTTGATGGTCATGTACTGAAGTCTGCCGTTTTATGTAATGTTGTTGCTAAATTGAAACTGAGAAATAATAGCAGCCAAGGAGGCTTAACAGTGCTAAGAATCATTGAATTGTTGCTAGGGAGAAAAGGCCTGGGATTAAATGGACTTCAACTTCCTCTAGCCTTTTGATGATTGACTTGTGTTCTGGTGTCACGATGAAGCCGCTTGCTTTACATAGCACGCTGAGCGAGCTGGACTCCCCGATGATGGGTTTGGCTATGAATGTATCTCTTTCTTTTTTTATTTTGACGAATGTGACTTGTTGAAATGGTGTAAAACTTTTGAATGAGACTTCCTCTGCAATTTTGGCTTTGATTGTTGGAAGTAGACTCGTCGCTGGAAGTCCGCTTGCCAAGCTTATCAGGGGGAGCACAAACACGTGGAAACCTACAATCGCCGATTGAACTAAGCCTGGCAATACAACAATTGGCTTACCGTTTATTACGCCTAGGCTGGATCTCCTTCCCGGCCTTATTTTTGTCCCGTGGACGATTATGCCCGGCTTGCCTATTGCATCAATGGTTCTTGGAACAAAATCTTTTTCCCCTTCAGAGCAGCCGCCAATCGTCAATACTATTTCAGCTTTCCCTAAGCCTTCTTCTATTTTTTCTCTAATTTTCGCTATGTTGTCAGGGACTATGCCCAAATTGAGTGGGATCCCGCCAGCCTCGGCGATCAATTTGGAAATGATTAAGCTGTGACTGTTAACCACCTTGGCAGGTTCATCCTCTTCAATCCGATCGGTAAGCTCGTCTCCGGTGGAGACTATGGCAACAACCGCTCTCTTAAAGACCTTTATTTCTTTGATTCTGAGCACTGCTAAGAGCCCGATATCTTGAGCTCTTAAAATATGCGCCTTTTTAAGAATGATTTCGCCTTTTTTGACGTCTTCACCAGCTAGAATCACATGGTCGTTTGGCTGTATAGACTTGTTCACCTTTATAGTGTCCTTTCCAACGCTAGTGACTGCCTCTATCGGTATTACCGTGTTGGCGCCTTCAGGCAAAAAGGCTCCAGTGGTTATGTAACATGCTTCTCCCGAGCTAACTTTTTGTGCAGCTTTCTCCCCTGGGTATATTCTTCCTATAATCTTTAGAAAAGCAGGGTTAACAGCTGATGCGTGCATAGTGTCTTCAGACTTGATCGCGTATCCGTCAAAGTGTGAGCTGTCTCTCTGGGGGAGACTCATGGGAGCCCTGATGTCCTCTGCTAAGACGCGCCCATAGGCTTCGCAGGTTGGAACAACCTCCAACTCTGGTTTTATATTAACTTCTTTCATCATTTTTTTAACGGCTTCTTCTACTCCCGTATAAAAAAGACTTCGTTTCATTAGATTGGCATCCTTTCAAGATTCCAGAAAACTAATCATCTGCGCTTATATATTTATTTGTCAGTGGAAAATCCAGCAAGCTCCAGTTTACCGATGCGTGCAGGTGCAGGCTGAAAATTTTTATAATTTTATAATTAGATCATTATGGCGGTGGAATCTTAATGCGTGGGAGAATTATCGACGAGCTTTTGTCAGCTATCAAGAGTGAGGTCCCTAGCTTGGATGAAATATGCGTAAGTAGGGTTCACATAGGGCTGAGCTACACTGGTGTTGAGTTAAATACAGGAGATGTGGGTGTTTGTTACACGTTCAAGGATGATTTATCGTCTGTCTGTTGCCAAATATTTGAGAGGGCAGGTTCTTTAGCTGGTTGTGAAGCTGAACGAATGGCCAATTTAGCTAGGTCTTGGGATTTGAGCGAGAGCGTTGTTGGTGTTGCAACTCTGAACGCTTTATCTCATGGGGCCATTGAGAAGAATAGAGAGAAGTACGTGATTGCTGAAGGCGACTTAATTGACAATGTTGAGATTAGAAGAGACGACACTGTGGTTTTAGTGGGCAATCTTCACCCATTTATCCCGAGGATTGAGGAGAAAGCTAGAAGACTTTTCATTTTGGAAAGGAATCCTCAGTTGCGCGGGCGTGGGGT
This sequence comes from uncultured Candidatus Bathyarchaeia archaeon, assembly GCA_964509945.1. GTDB lineage: Archaea > Thermoproteota > Bathyarchaeia > Bathyarchaeales > Bathycorpusculaceae > CAZDZM01. The sequence continues at coordinate 2,509 of CAZDZM010000049.1, read as the reverse complement.
TCTTCCTGATACGGCTAGCGAGGAGATCCTTCCCTTGGCAGACGTGGCTATAATCACTGGAACCGTTCTGGCTAATGGGACCATAGATAGGCTTTTGGAACTTTCTAGAGGTGCTAGGGAAATAGGGCTTGTTGGGCCGACGGCGAGCGTATTCCCAGATCCATTGTTCGAACATGGAGTTACTGTCTTAGGCGGGATCAGGGTCACTGATTCAAAGAGGATGATGCAGATAATCGCTGAGGGTGGGGGGATGCCTCAATTGAAGGTTGCTAGCAAAAGATTAGTCATTAAGCCAAAATCGCCTTTGGCAAAGTGATGTCAAGTCCGGCGCTCATATGCCGAATTTTCCTGGATTTGCATGTCGAGTATAAATTTGAGTTAAACCCGTCTATTCTGAGGGTGTAGCCATTAGGAAGTTTTAATAGGTATTATTATAATAATATGGTTACGCCTTTTTGTTGCTGAGCTGGTGTGAAGATGGGCCGCAGGCGTGGCGAGGTTCAGATTCTTATGGATATTTTACGCATCTCTCTGAACGGAACGAAGGTTACCCATCTTATGTATAAGGCCAATCTGAGCTACTTCACCCTTCGTAGATACGTGCGTACAGCATTGAAGCAGGGGTTGATTAGTCAAGTTAAGAACAGCGATGGATTTGTCGTGTATTGCACTACGGAGAAGGGCAGACTGCTTTTGGATAAGTTGAGGGAAGTTAAGTCGGTTTTGCGACGTTAGCTTGAACTGCATATGGCTATTTCTTTTCGATTTGCCTTCAGTCTGATTCTTAGTTCGACGTCGTTTTTTGTGAAGTTTCCTATGGTGACGTCGTTGATCTTTACTTCTTGGTCTTTGGGGAGAATTATTGCTGCTGAGGCCGGTTTGATTTTTTCTATTTCCTTGTTGATCTCCGTGATCCATTTTGGCAGTGATATTTTTCCGGTTTTGCTTTCATACTCTATGAGGTTGTGTTTTTTCAGGTCGGCCATGATTTCTTCCATTGGTTTCAATTGCATTTCAAGTTTTTTTGCTAGTTTTTTGATGTCGTAGGTTTTTTGTTCTTCTATGGTTGATAGTATGTCTATTGTGGTCGGCATAGCCTTTAGATTTTCTTGGGTTGTTATTAAAGGGTTAGGAATCTTTTGTCTATGAGACCTTTTTCTTGTTCTAGATTTTTTGGTTTTTCCGTATGGAAGAAGTGTAGTTTTCTTCTAGATCATTTATATAGATGTTTCATTCTGTACTGTTTAAATATCTCGTGTTCGAAGAAGAAAGGGGGAAGGGTGGAGGAGTTAAGGCGGTATTGATGTTGATCGTTGTTCTCATCCGCTCCTGTCATGGAGGGACTGTCTAATGGATGTTCTGGTTCAGAGGGAAGTTGTTGAGGAGTTGAAGGGGCAGTGGAGGCGGTTGTGGTGGGAGCGGATTGACGATAGGGCCAGGGCTGAGGGTATTGCGAATCATGATTATTCTGGGTTGTTTGTGGATAAGGGCACGGTTATTGTTGCGACGAGGGATTATAAGCCTTTGAATTTTAGGGAGATTTTGGAGATGCATAAGCTTTTTGATGTTGACAGGCTTGTTTCTCCTCCTCCGGCGGTTGGTGGATGGGGGAAGTTTATTAGAACATCTATTTTGGATCAAAAAGGGCGTAGAAGGCGCGAGCTTTTCCAGCAGGCCGGAGGGGATGAGAAGAAGCGTCAGCAGTTGAAGAAGGGCGGCCGCGGCTGGCTGCACATTTAGTGTGTCGTCTTTTAGTCTTCGTTTAAAGTTTTCTCTCATGGTGGTTTTATGAAGTATAGAAATAAGATTGAGGTTGTAGCGGATGTGCTAGTTGCGGCACGGGAGGGTGCGAAGAAGACGCATATTATGTACAGGGGAAATTTGAGCTTTAAGCTTGTAAACGCGTATTTGAGTGTTGCTACAAAGGCGGGGCTCATAAGTCTTGACAATGCAAGTGGGCATTACATGGCTACTGAGAAGGGTCAGGCATTTTTGGACAGGTTCAAGAAGTATAGGCGCCTTGTTAGCAGCCTGGAGAGGCAGCTTGGGTTAATTAAGAACGAGATGGCTTCGTTGGAGCAGATGTGTTTTGCGGGGAATTTGCCTAATAGCACCGATTTGAATAGTGAAAATACTTGTGACGGAAGCAAGGTTGTTCAGGGTAAGGATAGCAGTGATTCTCTGAGAAGGGGCGAAGTTGTGGATGAAGCGTGAGCTGAAGCGCTGCAGAAGCTTTGTTGCCTTTTTGATGGTCTCGGTTTTGGTCGCTGTTGTGCTTGTGCCAGCCTGTTCTGCTGTGGGCGCGGCTGAGGCGGGCGATGTTATAAGTCAGGCTGAGCGTGATTTGGGTTCGGCTTACGTTGCGGTTGCTGAGGCTGAACGCGCCGGAGGGGACGTTTCAATCTTAGTGGGCAGGCTTGGTGGTGCGGGGGAATTTTTGGCGAAGGCTTATGCTGCGTTTAGAGCTGGGGATTATGAGAATGCGAGTCTGTTGGCTTTGGAATGTAGC
>CAZDZM010000048.1:0-11040 GCA_964509945.1 uncultured Candidatus Bathyarchaeia archaeon | reverse complement strand
TTTGTAATTAGCCAATTGATAGTCTTCAAGCGTTAATTTCTCTAAAACTTTTTCTACGAGTCGCTTGAGTCTATCTAACTGATCTTCCACTTCGCCTATTTTCATAGATGTTACTTGTTTACGCTGTTCATCCCAGATTTTTATCCATTCTTCACGTGAGCTATACATGAAGACTACACCCAATTAACCAATAGTTCAACCTATCTTTTTAAAATTTAAGGGAAAAAAGAGAGGGTTATTTTGGTTTTCTGAACTCAACTGGTTATGGTTTCTTTTTTGGCTCAAGTATTTTTGTGTCTCCGGCTGCCCGCAACAACCAAGAAGGAATCGCTTCAGTCGTGCAAAATTCCATTGCTTGTTTCCACAACTTTATCCATTCTGGATCATCATAACTGCGCCAGGTATCAAAGTCTGCGTAGTCAGAGCATTCCCACAAGTCCGCAGCATGATATGGCCCGAAACCAAGAACATAGAAGTAGGTTCCCAAATATTTCCAGCCCTTTGGCGTGTGCTTAGCAAGGGTTTTTTCGTTTTCTTTAATGAACTTTTGAAATTCTTCCATTTTGCCTTCTTTCAGGTTATAATTAAAGATATACAGCATGCTCTCTACCTCTTTCCTAATGGTGCGCTCAATACTAATGGTTCGATCATGAATTTAAAACTTGACACGTGCAGAGATTTTTGTTTGAATTTCGCTTATTCCCTGGAAAACCCTAACCTTCAGATCGCCTATCAATGCAGGGTTGAAGTAGTTACGCATGAACACGCTAGCTGAAACACGGCCCTGGAGAAAGTCTATCTCAGGTTGCGAAAGATACCGAGTCATAAAGGTTGCATAATACTCTCTTAGCTCGTTGACTCTGGGCCTCACACCATTCTTCTTAATCAGATCGCGCGCGCTTGTAGTCCAGAGTGTGCGCAGTTGACAACAGCCACATAATCATAGAAAAGAAGGCTCGGGCTCTTTTTATGGTTAATGACTTAAAAATTCGCATGTTCAAAGTGCGCTGTCGCGCGTGCTTCGATAACTAACAAAATATTTTAATGTTGAAAGTGCACATTATGAAGGGGTCATGAAGTGCAAAAAGCGTTCGTGTTAATAAATACGGATCCGGGTTGTGAAGGCGAGGTGCTTAAGGGTTTAAAGAGAATTGAGGGAGTGGAACAAGCTTACGCTACCTACGGCGTCTATGACATAATAGTGAGAGTCCAAGCAGAATCACCAGATAAACTCAAAGAAGTCATAACTCAGCATATCAGAAGGCTTGACAAAGTCAGATCAACGCTAACAATGATTATAACCGAAGAATTAAGATAGTCTTCCGTGCGCGCTAAAGTCAAAATGCTGCAGAGTGAAAGTTGTCAAGAAAAGAACGTGTACAAAATTAAGTGAAAAGGCGATAAGGTAATGCGGTTTTGCGTGCTTCTACACCGCAGGCCAACTTTTGGTCCGGTGTTGAGAACGTGACACGCTCATTCTCTCTTTCAGCCAGCATGCCATTAGTCGTTTCTGTGCCAGTCAGCCTAAGCCAACCGTTCCTGTGCCAGCCAACCGCCAGCTTTACTTCCGTAACCTTAGTTGTCTGTCCCTTATCGCCAACAAAGAGAGCTATGTTGTTTTCCTAAAAAGGTTTTGAATGAGAATTTTCGAGAGAAGAATACAAAGATTTAAAATCCGTCCGTTTATTGCGTGCACTTACAAAAGAATCGGCGCGCTTGCTCGCTCGCCAAAGAAAGAAATAGCGGCACGGCGCTATTTTGAAAGGCTACGGAACCAATTTAGATGCTTGCTCGCCTGGAACCCCCCCAATTGTTCTCTGCAACATCATGAATTATGATTCACAAATTCTCGGGTTTAACACTAAGCGCGCGCAACTTTGAAAACTTTCGCTCTCAGATTCTTTTTGGTGCCAATATTTAAGTTAACAATTTTAAGTTTTGACGCGTAAATCTTAGTTGCGAGGCTGAAACTGTTGAATGAACTTGTCTTCGTCGGACTTGGTTTGCACGATGAAATGGGAATAAGTCTGCGAGGCTTGAAAGAGGTCAAAACTGCAGACGATGTTTTCATCGAGCTTCACACTAGTCTGCTGCCGGATTTTTCAACAACGAGGTTTGAAAAGATTTCCGGTAAGAAACTTCTTACAATTTCAAGGAAGGAACTTGAAGAGGAAAATGGGGAAATGATCTTGAAAGCAGCAGAAAAAGGCAAGACCGTTTTTCTTGTTCCCGGAGACCCTTTTATCGCGACCACGCACGTTATATTGAGGGTGGAGGCTGAAAAGCGTAGAATTCAGACTCGCATTGTTCACGGAGCCTCAGCAATCTCTGCAGTGATTGGCTTGTCAGGCTTGCACAATTACAAGTTTGGAAAAACGGTTACAATACCCTTTCCCGAATACTTTTCCGAAACCCCGTATAATGTCATTGTCCAAAACAAGAGACGTGGACTTCACACCTTGTGCCTGTTAGACATTAAGACTGACGAGAAACGCTACTTAAGCATCAAAGAAAGCCTAGAAATACTCTTAAAAGTTGAACAAAAAAAGAAAAAAAAGATAGCTACATTGGACACGCTCGCAGTCGGCATAGCAAGGGCCGGAAGCAACAACCCCATAGTGAAAGCTGACTTCATCAAGGAGCTTTTGATTTGTGATTTTGGCGGGCCACCCCAGTGTCTCATTTTCCCAGGGCAGCTTCACTTCACAGAGGCCAAAGCCCTCGTTGTATTAGCCGGGGCCCCGAAGAAACTGATTGAGGCTACCAAATGAGCTTGAATGAACTTGCTGCAAGGTACATAGCTTCCACTGAAATTGTTTTAAAGCAAATGCAAACGATTAAGGCTTCACTAAAGATAGATGAAAAAGACACCAAAAGAATCGTTGATTATGTTAAAGCCTATTTGGAAGACGCTAAATATTATAAGGACCTAAAGAGGTTTGAGGTAAGTTTGGCTTCCATCGCCTACTGTGAAGGGCTATTAGATGCTCTGCGGTTGTTGGGAGCGGTGAAGTTTGAATGGCCGGCAAAAGTGGAAAAGGGAAGAGAAGAATAGTTTTAGCTTCAGGCGTATTTGACTTGCTGCATCTTGGGCATGTGAAATTCTTAGAGGAAGCAAAAAGAGCTGGAGGAAAAAGTGCAGAGCTTATAGTTATAGTGGCCAGAGATAGCACTGTTGAAAAAAGGAAAGGCAAGAAGCCTGTTGTACCTGAGAGTCAGCGACGAGCTCTTGTGGAATCTTTAAAGGTGGTTGACGAGGCCATTCTTGGCTATGAAAGTTTTGATATTGGGAAGGTTGTTGAAAAGATTAGGCCGAATGTTATTGCAGTTGGATACGATCAAGACGGCATGGAGGAAGTCGTGAAAAAGTACATAGAAGAATTTAGGTTAAAGGTGAAAGTTGTTAAAATTGGCAAGTTTGAAGAAGACGAGCTGGATAGCTCTTCAAAGATCAAGCAGAAAATCGTCGAAGACTTCTCTAGATGAACATTATGTATAAAAATTGTAAAAAATTTAGGCCTACTTACATATTCATTGCATTAAATTTAATCATTTATGCTTACACTTCAATTATTGGCGGCGATTTTATAGAAACAAACTCTAGTATGCTTCTCCTATATGGTCAGGTAAACTTTTTTGTAATCCACTACGGTTACTACTGGCAGCTTCTCACAGCCATTTTTATTCACGTGAACATTGTGCATCTTGTTGGTAACATGCTCTTTCTACTTATCTTTGGGCTTAGAGCAGAAGAGATTTTTTCTATTCAAGAGTACCTTCTCATATATTTCTTGGGTGGATTGGCTGGAAACCTGCTTTCGCTGCTTCTTGGACCTTTTGCACCGCCTTCCGCGGGAGCTTCAGGTGCCATCTTTGGCGTGTTCGGTGCATGCACCATTTATGTGCGTCGTGCAATCGGACAGTCGGTAATAAGCGCATTGGTGTACTCCTTCTTTTTGTTAGTCATTAGTTCGGGGCCGAACGTAAACAACTTAGCCCATTTTGGCGGCTTAGTTGTCGGTTTGGTGATCGGCTACTTTTTGGCTACAAAACGCAAACCTGTGACACAATACACGTTCAGGTACACTTATACAACCTGAATTTAAAATTAGGGCAACGTTAAAATTTCCACTTTCACTTTATGACCATCTTTGAGATTAAGTTGTTTCCTTAGATAATTGGGTGCAATGATTTCTAGAACTGAAGAGTCATAATGGCTCCTCAAAGCCGAAATCAAAGCACCTTTAGTCTTGTTCTCTATTATCAATGGATAACATTTCACATGTCCAAAAGTACGATCTTCATCCGTAAAACCTTCAATCTCAATGGCCGGATAGGCTTCAAGTTCCGCTCGAGTCTTAATGTCATAATCAGTTGTAAGCTTAAGGTTAAGCGTTCCAGGATAGGGGTCAAAGCCCAACTTCTCAATGAACTGCTTCCGATAATGTTCTTTTGAGACGTAGTAAGCTCCTTCCCTCAGTCCTGTGAAAACGGTGCCTTCCAAAGTTATTGAAGGAGGATAAGCAGCTTCCATCAAAAAACGCAAATTCAAATAAAGCTTTTGGAGCTCCTTGACACCATCCTCTGTTATCCTTATGAGGCTACCTTCAGGCGTAATAGTTCTTTCAACCCAGCCCTTATTATCCAATTCGATTAGATAACGGGATGACGTCTGCTGAGATATACCCAACTTTCCAGCCAAGTATTCTGTTGAAATCTTGGCGGTTCTCCTGTGAGCCCCCATCTCAGCAAGTTTTAGAAGTACGTAAACGAGGCGACATACATACTTTTCAGTCATTCCAAACCTCAGTCTCCAATATGGTTAAAGTAATAAGCCATAAGTGCATATTTAAAAGGCTCGAAAATTCAGATCCAAATATATTGGGCTTTTTATATGTGGTGCTTTTCTGAACGGCTACCTGACGCGCGCTAAAGCGTAGAACAAGACTACACATAACTGTAGCGCGCGCTGTACAACAAGCATCTGCAAGAGGAAGGACTAGCGCAAAAATCCAATCGTGTTTAAACAATTCATAGAAAACTCTTATTTAGAAAACCTACGCTGATAAACCCTTGAAAAAACGTGGAAGTACTTAAGCATGAAGACATCAGAGGTCGCCATGATGGGGGTTTGCGCAGCTCTCTACGCCGTAGTGGGGCGTTTAACAGATTTTGGCGTTACAGTAGGCGGAGTTGCCTTTTGGCCTGCAGCCGTTATACCTGCCATTTTCGCTGTTTTATTTGGGCCTTGGACTGGAGGAATAGGAGCAGCGATTGGCATTTTCATTAGAGACATGCTATTTCATGGGGATCCCTTGTTGAGTCTGTCCGCTGGGGTTACAGCTAATTTTGTCGGATTTTTCGTCATCGGCTACGTTTCCCGTACAAATCTAGATTGGAAAAAAATAAGCATAAGCGCAGTTATAGGTAGTATAATCATCGCTATTGGTCTCCTGTTGCCCACGATTTTGCTACCTACCGAATCCGTAGCTTACTTCAACTTCAAATTGTCGTCGTTAGAGATTATTCTTCTGTTCGTTTCGACAGTGGTTGCAAGTTCACTTATTATGATGATTGTTGCTAGGTTCTGGCCTGAATGGAGAAATTATGGTGTTGGGTCTATAATAGGGTTAGGATTAGGGAGTGCGATGATAGCTATCGTGGTGTGGGCATACAGTCTAGTGTTCTTTTCTCCTACAGGGTATTTCAAGGCTCCTATACCTTCTCAGTTTATCCCCATCATATTCGTCTGGACATTCGCCACTGAAATTCCGTTCATTCTTCTTCTTGGTCCTCCAATCATAAGGGCTTGCTACAAAGCTTACCCATCCTTGAGAATTTCGCAGAAAAACGAACTGAGGAAAGGGTGATTTTGGATAAGACCACGAAGGCATTTTCACCAGCAGGTATTTCAAGTTTTTTCGAGATCTGTGACAGGACGGCTGATGGAAAACCTATAGCTAATCTGCAGCAAGTAGGTGCCCGAGGTGGCGGATTCGGAATTGAGAAGGGAGTGTCAACAGAAGTAAACGTAGCCACAGCAGAGAAGAATTCTGTAAAGGTTTTTATTAATGGGAAGCTCCTACCCGAGGCTGAAACAACAAAAACTGTTGTACAAATGTTGCTTGAAAAGACCAATGAAAAGTATGAGGTTGTGGTTAGGCATGATGTTGAGATTCCTATAGGTGCAGGTTTTGGTTCAAGCGCTGCTGGAGCCTTAACCACGGCTTTGGCGTTTTCAAAGGCACTGGGTTTAAACTTGACTTACAATCAGATAGGCAGAATTGCGCACGTCGCAGAAGTTAGGTGTAAAACGGGTTTAGGCACCGTAGGTCCATTAATGCTTGGCGGATGCATACTAACGATCGAGCCGGGGGCGCCTGGAATCGCCATCATAGACCGTATACCCATATCCACAAATTACGCTATTGTAGCCGGCGTCTTTGGATCCATGCCAACAAGGGAAGTGCTCGCTTCTCCTGAAAAACGCTTGGCCGTCAACAAGTGGGGTGCAAAGACCTTGGAAAAGATCCTCTCGGAGCCTTCCCTTGAAAACTTCTTGAATTGTTGCCGAGAATTTGCCGAAAAAACTGGTCTTATGACTGAACATGTAAGAACCTTGATAAGGCTTTCTGAAAAGGCAGGTGCGATAGGTGCCGCGCAAAACATGGTTGGAGAAGCGGTTCACGCACTTGCAGCATTAGAAAACGCTGAAAATGTTGTTCAAGCTTTTAAGCAGGTTTTGCCAAAAGACAAGGTCCTCATAGCCCGAGTTGACATCCAAGGCGCAAGATTATTGGGATGAAGAAGAATTGCCGGAAAAGTTTAAAACCGTCGCGGTTGGTGGAACTTTCGACGAACTTCACAGAGGCCATAAAGTTTTGCTTATGAAGGCCTTCGAAGCTGGAGACCGCGTTTTGATTGGCTTATGCTCCGATGAGTTTGCCAAGAAACTTAAAAAGCCACATTTAACAGCGTCCTACGAAGAAAGGCTAGAAGCTCTCCAAACTTTTCTGTTTAGCCGTGGCATCCTAGAAAGAGCTAAAATACTGCAATTGAACGATCCTTTTGGTCCAACCATATCTAAGGGACCTATAGAAGCTTTAATTGTAAGCAAAGAGACAGAGCCAACGGCTCTTAAAATCAATGAAAAGCGGAAACAAGCCAGACTGTCTCCGCTTAAAATAATCGCTATAGAAATGGTCCCTTCCCAAAATCGCGCGCCAATCTCTACCACTAGAATTCGACATGGAGAAATTGACCACGAAGGCCGCCTGCTGAAACTGACAAATTAGAGAAAATGGTTTAAACTTCCTTTGGGCTCATGTATTATTGGAAACGGGTTGGCATGCAGAGGACAGGTGTCGCTAGTCTTCCGCTCCACGGTGGTAAGGCGCCAAGATGGCTAATTGTTCGCATGCAACAACTTGCTAAGGAGATAGTAACCATCATAGTTGACGAAGGTGGTACGAATGATTTTCTAAAGCGAATATCCGACCCCTTTTGGTTTCAGGCGCTGGGTTGTGTTTTAGGCTATGATTGGCATTCTTCTGGCGTAACCACCGTGGTTACAGGCGTTTTGAAGCAGGCGATAGTTCCGGAAGAGCACGGCATTGCTGTCTGCGGTGGCAAAGGCAAAATTTCTCTGCAAACACCCGCAGAAATCGGGAATGCTTGCGAAAAGTTTGGCTTCTCCAACAGCAACATTGAAGCATTACGCTACGCCAGCAAAATGAGCGCCAAAGTTGACAACGCAGCGATTCAAGCAGGCTATCAGCTATACCATCATGCGTTTTTCATAACCGAAGACGAAGACTGGGCAGTTATCCAGCAGGGCATGTGCCCGGAAGACCACACGGCCAGACGATATCATTGGCTTTCCAACAAGGCTTTAAACTTCGTCGTGGAACCCCACAACGCCATAGTCAGCGATGTAAAACGAGAAATTGCCTTAGACATGACGGCGAAAAACAGCGAAGGCTGCAGAAAAACCTCGGTGGACGTAGCCAAAGAGCCGCCAGAAAAAATAATGCGCACCCTAATATCCGTTAGGCCATTCCATCAGAAGTCACTTCAGAAATGGCTTCCAACAACTGCTGGCACCAAATGGAGAGAATATCCCATGGAAGCTCTGGCGATGCCGAAAAACATAAACTGGAAAGCCTTAAGGGAAGTTTACGAGTACCAACCTAGAAACTATGAAGAACTTTTAGCATTCAGAGGTATAGGCCCAGCCACCGTTAGAGGCCTAGCCCTTATTGCAGAATTAATCTACGGCGAAAAAGCAAGCTGGAAAGACCCAGTAAAGTATTCCTTCGCATACGGAGGAAAAGACGGAGTCCCCTTCCCGGTCAACCGCAGAGCGATGGACGAATCAATCCAAATGCTTAGACAAGCAATAAACGAAGCAAAGATAGGGGAAAAGGAGAAGATAAAGTCTCTGCAAAGGCTTAGAATCTTCGTCCCAGACAACATTAACCATTAAGCAGGCACGCTATCCACCTTTTACTTGGACAAAAATGTATTAGGCGACTTAGGATCAAATCAACATTCACTAAATCTCTTTTCAACTATGACTATTGGTTGTCAAATTCTAGCTCTAGCCTCAGCGCGCGTGCCATCTGCATTTTGTGAAAAGCTTCGATCTATAATTACTTGAAAAGTCAAGTCTGTATGTTAGGATCTTTTAAACTTCTGATATCAGAATAGATTTGTGAACAGCAAAAGGAAGAGAAGAACAAGCGGTATCCTTGGTCTTCGGCGAATTTTATAACTTCTTCGCTTGGAAATGCTATAGCGTTTACTCCGGCTTTTAGGGCTAAGACATCTGTCTCTGCGCGGTGCCCGCCTTTCGGTCGCATGCAACCCAAAACCAGCGGTGTTTGAGGAAACATTAATCGCGCAGTTGCTATGACTTTGGTTATGTCCATAGGTTTTGGCGGCTTAACATTAACCATTTCTGTACCATGTATGGGCATGAAAGCTATAACGACTAGAGCGGAGGGCTCGTAGTTGGATATCATCTCTAATGCTTTTAATTCACCCTTCAGCTTGCCGCAGTGAAGGCCAACAATCACGTGTGGCACAACAGCCATACCCGTCTTGTGCAATGCCTCCAAAGAATTCTCATAATCTTCTACTGTTATGTTCAGATTGTAAATTTCCTTTATCGTCTCGTCTGATCCAATAATATCTATCAAAGCAGCGTCCACGCCCGATTTTTCAAGTCTTTCTGCGGTTTCAAAGTTTATTATACCCGTGTGGACAAAAACGGTCAAGCCTAGTTGGCTTTTGACCCTTGCAACGGCAGAGACAAACTTACCGAGAGGCACAGAGCCGTCTGGCAAGCACCCTCCGCTTATGAGGCAACCTAAAGCACCATTCCGTTTAAGCTCGACACAAAGATCGAAAAGGCTTTCAGGCGTAGTGGCAGGATACATTGTCTCCAAAACCTTTCCGCCACAATGTTTGCATTTTAACGCACAACCTTTTCCTGTCAATGATATTGTTGGAAAACTATTCTGGGAAGTACAATAATGGCTAGTTTTGTAGTACATGAAGCTCGGAGCATAAAAACGGACTATCTTGGATTTGGAAACAAATGTATGTGTAGCTAACAAGTTCGCAAATTCTCTTTCACTCATGCACCAAACAGCTTCAGGCGAAAGTCTCGTCATTGCCTTCTCTTAGGAAAACCTCTTATAGCGTGTTTAATAGTTTTCGTTTTTCCCGGGTTTCTTTTCTCTTCCGCTATTAAATTCCGAAAGGGCTGGGAGAGTTTGCAAGGCTTCATCAAGGGCTCTTGCAGCGAAGACAAGCTTTTCAAGGGGTGTTGTGAGGTTGAAGATTCTATAAACTGCTACCCCCCTTTCTGTTAGGGCGTAGGACGTTTTCTTCTTTTGATTTATCTCTTCAACAAGACCATTTTTTATTAAAAATTCTAAGCGTTGCTTGAGAATTGCAACATCCATGTTGGTTTCGTATGCTATGCTGTCAATATTCAAGGGTTTTCTCGCTAACACTTGCAAAATATATTCGTAAGATTCAAGCTTTGACCTTCGCATTTGCACTGCGCCCTTATTCTCGGTTTCAATTTTCCCAATAAATCATTTGTGAATTCCAAATCTTTAGTAAACGACATACATCAAGGATAGCTGTTAACTTATAACAGATATTAAGCCGACATTAACAATCTATATTCTATAGAGTGGAAGACGTGGCTATTGCAGAAAAAGCGCCAGAAGTTCGAGTGTCAGCAGGTTCTGCTATGCTTCTGGGGCTCTTAAATGGAAAACTCGATGCTGAACCTACAACTATTTATTTGATGACCTACACCAAAGGCAAGTGCGCCGCAAACTGTGGTTTTTGCCCCCAAGCCAGAAAAAGTCATAGCAGGACAGATATGCTTTCAAGGGTTTCATGGCCTCCTTTTCCATTAGAAGAAGTCCTCGACAGAATTGTTAGGGCGGCTAATGATGGAACAATAAAGCGAGTTTGCATCCAAGCCTTGAACTATCCTGAAGTTTTCACACACCTTCTTGCCCTTGTTAAAATGATTAGTCAACATGCCAAAGTTCCAATTTCAATTTCATGCCAGCCCCTCAGCAGAGAAAACATACAGCAATTAGCGGAAGCAGGCTTGGAAAGGATAGGCATAGCCCTAGATGCTGCCACAGAAAAACTGTTTGACAAAGTTAAAGGCCAATCGGTTGGAGGCCCATACACTTGGGAAAAACAGTTCACGCTTCTAAATGAGGCTGTTGAAATTTTCGGAAAAGGCAAAGTCAGCACGCACTTAATTGTAGGGTTAGGCGAGACTGAAGAGGAAATTGTTGGAACCATCCAGAAATGCGTAGATATGGGTGTTTTGCCTGCCCTCTTTGCTTTCACACCCATTCATGGAACAGCTTTAGAAAATAATCCTCAACCACAAATTGAAAAGTATAGACGAATTCAACTTGCGAGATATTTGATCGTTGATGGAACCAGTCGGTACGAGTGCATGAGTTTTGATGCTAGTGGATGCATAAGCGATTTCGG
>CAZDZM010000047.1:0-11339 GCA_964509945.1 uncultured Candidatus Bathyarchaeia archaeon | reverse complement strand
TCAAGCGCATTCTTCACTATCTCAATTGAGAATGGATCAGTCGGCATTACAATTCCTTCTTTTCGAGTTTATTCAAAGTTGACTAGCTCAACATATATATTTTGTTTAACGAGCGTTGGCTACTTCAGTTTTCGAAAAATTAAAGTATTGATTAAAACTGTATCTATTTTTGAGTTTTGGTGATGACAATTGAATTGGCGTTTAGGAATAGACATAGGCGGGGCTTTTACGGATTTATTGGCCGTGAACGACGAAACAGGCGAAATTCGATGGGTTAAGGTCGAGTCAACTCCGAAAGATTACTCGGAAGGAGTAATAGAAACGATTCTGAAAGGGAGACTTGACCTTCAGGAGTCTAAATCCATAGTGCACGGTCAAACCGTGGTCATAAACACTATTGTGACGCGTTCAGGTTCGAAAGTGGGGCTCATAACAACAGAAGGGTTTGACGTACTTGAAATTGGAAGAGCTAACAGGAGGGACCTATTCAACCTAAAATATAGAAAACCAGAGCCTCTTGTCCCTAGATACCTGACCAAATGGGTGGAAGAACGGATTTTGGCAGATGGAACTGTTCTTAAGCCTCTTGATCAAGAGTGTGTGCAACGAGCCGCTGCCGAGCTTCTGGACAACGGCTGCGATGCATTAGCCGTGAGCTTCGTAAACAGTTATTCTAATCCAGAGCACGAAAAAAAAGCCGGAGAAATAATTGAAAAAGAAATTGAAAAACGAGGAAAAGAGCCGTTTGTAACGTTAGGCCATGAACTTTCAAGAGAATGGAGAGAATATGAAAGAACAACAACCGCCGTTTTAAATGCCTACACGCAGCCCCAGCTAAATGCGTACATAGCAATTCTTGAAAGTATCCTATCGAAAAAGAACTTCAAAGGAATCTTTTATGTAATGCTAGCCACAGCTGGGATGGCAACTTCGGATTTCGCCAAGAAATATCCCATTGTTACGGTAGAAGGAGGCCCGGTTGCTGGAATAGTAGGCGCGACGGCGCTTGCAGAATATCTCAACTATAGAGACATAATAGTCTTAGACGGAGGAAGCACCACCACTAAAGCGGGTTTGGTTAGAGACTTACTTCCAAACATAATAACTGAATACTATGTTGGGAGAGACAGATTTAGCCCAGGCTATCCTTTGAAGGTTCCAGTTGTAGAAATCGCTGAGGTTGGCAATGGGGGAACAAGCGTTGCATGGATAGACGACGTCGGAGCTCTAAAAGTTGGACCTAAAGCAGCAGGAGCATATCCTGGCCCAGCTTGCTATGGTAAGGGAGGGACAGAGCCCACTCTCACTGATGCGTATGTGATGGCGGGATACTTGAACCCCAATTACCTGCTTGGTGGAGAGCTCAGAATTTACCGTGAGAAAGCTGAAGAATCTTTGAAGAAACTTGCAGATCATTTCGACACGTCGATCAATGATGTTGCAGATGCAATAATTAGAATGGCAAACGACCAAGCAGCACACATAATACGATTGATTTCCATACAAAGAGGACTTGATCCAAGGAGCTTCACTTTGATAGCCCACGGAGGATCTGGACCTATGTTCGCTCCATTCATCGCCTCCGAGCTACAAATTCCTACAATATTGATCCCAACAATTCCAGCAGGCGTATTCAACGCTTGGGGCATGCTGGTTGCTGACATAAGGCATGACCTAGTT
Source organism: uncultured Candidatus Bathyarchaeia archaeon (assembly GCA_964509945.1). Taxonomy (GTDB): domain Archaea; phylum Thermoproteota; class Bathyarchaeia; order Bathyarchaeales; family Bathycorpusculaceae; genus CAZDZM01. The sequence continues at coordinate 9,659 of CAZDZM010000047.1, read as the reverse complement.
CACACACATGTCATGAAAATATTGAATCGCGAAGAAGATGCAAAAGCGATAAGCACCATTTACTCCAGTCTGGAAAAACAGTTACTCGAAACATTTGCAACTGAAGGAATAAGTTTAGATGGTGTTTCAATTGTCAAGTATGCTGATATGCGCTACTATGGTCAAGAGCATACCATCAAGATTTCGGCACCGTCGGGAAAAATCGGAGCAAAAGAAGTTGAGGAGATGGACAAGGCTTTCATGGCAGCTCATGAAAGGGAGTACGGTTTTACATTAGAAGGTAATCCCGTTGAGATTGTAAACCTTCACACTGTGGGAATATCAAGAGTCAAAAAACCAAGTTTGCAGGCAGTGTCGGGCACAGGAAGAGGATTGGATAAGGCGATTAAAGAGAAAAGGGAAATTTACTCAGGGAGAAGGAAGGGTTTCGAAAAAATCCCTATTTACTCTAAAGAGCTTTTGCCAATAAATGAGGAAATTCACGGCCCAGCGATTATTGAAGAAACCACTTCAACCATTGTGGTAACGGAAGCTTTCAAAGTGAAAATGGACAAATACGGGAACACAATCCTAACAGGAAGATTCTAGCTGGCCAATTGCTGCTCCGAAAAGAAAAAGGAGAGAATTGTTGCTCTTTCCCTTTTTATCTAAATGGGTCGATGCGGGAAAGTTTAACGTTAAATAACGGTCAGCTCTTTGGCAAGCTTGCTCAGCATTCTTCCCTTGTTTTCTGAAACAGCTATGTTGTCTTCGATTCTAACCCCAAACTCTCTGGGCAGGTATATTCCAGGTTCAATTGTGAACGTCATGCCGGGCTTTAGAATTGTTTTATTGCCTTGAGTTATGTATGGCTCTTCATGCACTTCCAAGCCTAGCCCATGGCCCGTTCTATGAGTGAAGTATTTGTCGTATCCTGCCTTTTCTATGACATTTCTTGCGATAGTGTCAACTTCTTCAGCTTTGATCCCTGATCTCACGCTTTTTATGGCTGCTTCTTCAGCTTGTGCAACAACGTGATAGATCTCTCTTTGCTTCTTTGTCGCTTCTCCGACGAAGACAGTTCGGGTGAGGTCAGCGTAATATCCATCATAAACTGCGCCAATATCCATCAGTACAACGTCTTTTGCATCGACTTTTCTGCTTGTTGTTTCGCCATGAGGAAGGGCTGAATTGGCACCTGAAAGAACAATGCAAAAGGGAATGCTTTCGCCCCCATTCTCTTTTATTGTTCTCTCTATTTCAGATGAAATTGCTAATTCGCTGACCCCTGGTCTTATGAATTCTATTCCAGCCTTTATTCCCCCAGCAACGATGTCTGCTGCTTTTTGCATTGTTTTCAATTCTTCTTCAGATTTTATAATCCTAAGCTGACTGAAGGTCGCTGAAGCGTCTTCTGCTCTTATATTTGAAGATTCCACTAACATCTTGTAGAACCTGAAGGGCAAAGTGCCTTCAACTCCAAAAACACTCTTTTCCAGCTTCAGCTCCTTCACAACCTTATTGAGCACTACTGCTGGGTTTTCTGAGTCAGAACAAGTCCTGATCTCTTTAAATGCAGATCTCTCTTGGGCTTTTGTCTCTTCGAGTTTCGGAACTATGACCACTGGAGCGCCAGTCTCAACTGGAATAACTATCCCTGCAAATCTCTCTATTGCCAACGTTGAGAAACCAGCAAAATAGCGCATATTTTTCTCTGAAGTGACAAGAAAAGCGCCAATTTCCGATTTGCACCCAATTTCTATCAAGTTTTTCACTCGTTCAATAAATATCGCCGTACTTCACGACCTCCCAATCGAAATTCTTATGAAATGCGCGTCAAAGATGAGGTTATGTCCAGTACTTTTATAAGATTTGCTCTTTTACCATTCAAGTTCTTCGAAGGCTTCTTGCAAGGTCAGCATTATGCGTTAGTCGTCGATTTCTATGGAGCGTGTACTGATAGCGTCCGAAGGTAGTATCGCGCGAAGATTATCACCGCAATTATTTGATTATTTTATATATTTTCAAACTTCCATTGTAAACCGGTTTTAACCATTCGATGTTATCAAACTTCTCAACACACTTGGGATAGTTTTCAACTTCTTCTCCACCGACGTAAACATAATTTACATTATATTTCTTGATTACCATCTCCAAATCGTCCACACTACCAGCATAGGCTACATCTACGTCTCTCATCCTATTCCATATGTCATCAAGCTCAATCCCATGACCATAAGGCCAGTTCAAATAAGACAAAACTCTCAGTCTCCCCCCGATCATTGTCGGAGGAGAATGGATGGAGTAGTAAGTCAGGAAGACTGATTTTTCCTCAGTGTTATTTCTGATCCAAATTCCCGCGTTGTATTCATCCCAACTGGCTGCGATGTAGTTTGTCGAGATGTTATAGACAATTACACTCGCCGAAGCTAAAATGGAAAGTAAAAGCAATAATATTGCCACATTTTTTCTGATTCTGGCCAGGGCTGTTCCGCTTAGAACTGATATGGGAATCCAAGTGAAATTGAAAAACTTGTACATGTCCCAAGGATTCGGTGTAAAAGCAACTATATTGGGAATCAGAAACAAAGCCAAAAGAACCCCCTTCAGAAGTTTCCCTTCGACTTTTTTGAAAAAAATCAGGGAAACTAAAAATGGGATACCCAAATTTGCCAGGTAATAAGCTACAGGATTTTCCTTTAGGAAACTGAAAAATCCAAACTCTCTAAAAGAAGCTAGAGAAGCTGTATGACTTGCTGAAAGAAGAAAAGGTAATGCAATAATTATTGATATCAAAAAATAGAAGTAGCGCGGTTTTAGGTTTTTGAGGTTTAGAACAATAATAATGAAATATGCAACAAAGCAGCATAGGAAAGATATAATGTGGAAGGGAAATAGCAAGCCAGTGATTATCCCAGCTAAGACTATTCTGCCCCTATTTTCTAGGTCTCTCAATAAATTCAAGACGAAGGCGAATGCTGGTAAGCCTATTAGAAGCGGTCTTTGCTGCAGCAGGTTATCAAATATCGGTGGTAGGCCAAAGAACCCATTGTACTGATAAGTGTAATTTGATGCAGAGTTAAATCCTCCTGTAAATAACGCCGAAAGAAGGATGAAATAGCTGAAACCCCAACCAAACGTTGCTATTAATGTTGAAAATCCAGCTTCTCTTTCTCCATTAGGCTTTGCTAAACAATGAACTGATAAAGCGAAGACAAGAATGAAAATTGCGTTTGAAATCGGCAAAAGTTTCGGCATGAAGCCGTAGACCTTTTCCCAAATGGCTGTATGGAAGTCAACAAAGTAATGGTAGTTCATTCCCACTCCTGAATAATGGGGCATTTCAGGTGGGAAATTCCCGGCGTTTATGCTTTCAATTATTTCGTAATGTAAAGGGGTGTCTTGCCAGTTTGAGCCCGTTATCACTATGCCGTTTTCACTTTCAAACCAGACACTTTTGCAAAGAATAGTCAAAGAAAGGATAAACACAAAAAGAAAAACTAGTAGACTCTTTCTGTCAAGTTCCTTAATCTTCCAAAAATCTTTGAAATTATTTGCCTCTTTTGATGGAAAATTCACAACCGCATAAGCTGCAGTCAAAATAAGAAAGGAACCAAGAATTGTTTCTCTTGAATAGCCAAAAAGTAAAGATAAACAGTATATTAGAAAGGTTGAGGTCATGACACTAAATATTGGAACAAATGCCATGATTTCATGGAATTTCAACCTGAAAAATCTCAATGAGGTTAAGCCAGGAATAAAAAAAGTAAAAACAAAAGCGGTAAACAAAGCAATATGAGTTGAGACAAATGATGCCAGAATTAACAATGTCAACAATGCAAAAATGAGTATATGTTTTTGCAAAGCAGCTGAATCTATAATTCTGTCCATCCCATTTGCCCCTTACAGGAAGGCGCCGTCAACTTTAAGCGTCATAGACCTATGGATATCACTGGTAATAATCATGTTGTAGCCATAAATTTGTTATGCATAGTCAATGATCTTCTTCACTGTAGTTTCATTCGTGGAACTTACAATAAGGGTTGAGGTTCCTTCCAACGTAAGTGACAGAGCTCTTCCATGCGATTGCCAAAGTTGGTCTTCCTTTTCTGCGCCAGTCTCGTTCATCATCTCTTGAAATGAAATGTAGAATTCAGACGCATCTTCTATGGAGTCCCAAGTGATGTTCCATGTTAGAAGGTAATCCTTGCCCCGTTCATAATAACTGAAGTCATCTCCACCCCAACCTTCAGCCGCCTTTTCGGACTCATTCCATGAGATCCAACTGCCCAGCATGACCAGAATGAAGTATTCGCCGAATCTCTCGTCTTTTATTTTTTGCCAACCATTTTCCATTATGCTTGGCTCCTTAGCTTCTTGGGTGTCTTCATCAGTGAAGTATTTTTCTGGGTGCATAATTTGTTCTGTTGTTGTCGGCGGGTCTTTGTACGCTTGGTTTACAGCCATCCAACCGCTCTTCGCATATAGCGCCCTGGCGAACTTCAGGCCATATTCATAAGGGAAATAGTTTAGACGTGAGATAGAGTCGGGAATACTTGCGCTGACTTCAGTAAGCTGGACTTCTGCCTCGGGCATTGCGGAGTTCATGCCCAACACTAAAACTGGCGTCTCATACTGGCTGTAGTAGAGCTCCTCCATTAAGCAAGCGTCTCCCTCGATCAATGCAGATTTCGCTTTGCCGCCATCAAAGGTGGGTGTGTCCTTAATTTGAAAATATTTTTCCTGCAGAATGTGGGTCAGTTCGTGTGCGAGGGTCTTCTCGGCGCCGGGGCTATTCCAAGGATTGAAGTACTCTCTAACAACGTAAATCTTGCCCTGCCAAACCGCGGCAACAAAGGCACCTGCCCATTCAACCTTGGCCTCATAGAGACTCGCGTTCTCAGACATCATAAACAATGTCTTGTAAATCCTTTCTTCTCTAAGTATGCTCTCCTTATCTGCCTCAGCGTAACTTCGACCCCAGTTTTCTTTTGCCCAGCTTATGGTGATAACTTCTATCTCCACTTGCCAAGGAAAAGATAGCGCTCGAATTTCTTGAATTTTCTTTACAACGTCTTTCAGAAGTTGCTCTGCACGAAGTTTGTACTCGTCTTTTTCAATAGTCTGTTTGCTAATTGAGTCAACAACACCCGTACTTGCAATGAGAATAACAATGAGGCACATCGCAAAGATGGCCTGTCTTTCCAAACTCATTCAGTACCATATAGACATAATTCAGGTCTCATATCTAAAGTTTAAAGTTTAAGAAATGTTTAACTCCGATGGAAAATTAAGTATTAGCCGGTGATTGTATTTTGCGCTTAAGAGGGAGCTGTTCCTCTTGCAATTAGAGCAATTGACGTCAAGCCTATGATTATGCCCACGTAGGTCCACAGGTCATATGTTTGCTTTAAAACTAGGGCTTCGAGAATTAAAGTAAATATTAGGTTTAGAACGGTTATGGCAACAAATGCTTGTGTCACACCTAAGACTGAGAGTGGGCTTCCGATGAGAAATCTTCCTAAAAATAGGATCACCAAGGCCGCGAAAATTGATGGTGTAAAGAGATACCGAAATATGAAGGAAATATCTAGGAAACGCTGAGGAGGTATCGGCCCTAAACTGTTGGTTCCAATCTTGAAGATGATGTTTCCAATAGCACCAAGCAAAGATACAGCTGCTATCATTCCCCAAACCATAAATCTTTCCAAACGAGCACACCTTACTGATTGTCTATAGAACGCCTAAAATTAAAGCTTGTCATAAAAAGCTCCATGACCTGCATAGGGAACCTTTGTAAATGATAGTTTGACCGTTATGCCAAAAATGATAAATATTAAGTTGCTCTCTTCTTTGAAAATAAGGTGGTAGGATCTTGAAAAAATTTGAAGGAACTTTCGTTGTTGCAGTGACCCCATTCACTTCAAATGACGAATTGGACCTTGCGGCCTTGAAAGAAAACATTGATTGTTACATACAAAATGGTGTCCATGGTGTAGTTGCATGTGGAAGCACCGGTGAATTTGCCGTGCTTTCCCTCGAAGAACATAAAAAGGTAGTAAAAACAGTGGTTGATAAAGTGAACGGACGAGTCCCAGTCATCGCGGGTACTGCCGCTTGTTCAACTAGACTAGTCGTAGACTTGACTAGATACGCGAAGGACGTTGGCGCCGACGGAGCAATGATAGTCCCACCGTTCTACAGTAAGCCCAAGGAAAACGAGCTTTATGAGCATTACAGGAGCGTTGCTGAAGCCGTAGATCTTCCGATAATGCTATATAACAACCCTTGGACAAGCAAAATCGACATGCAACCTGCTTTCGTTGCTAAACTCGGGGAACTTGGCACCATACGATATATTAAGGAAAGCAGCAGCGACATCACTAGAATATGGAGAATTCTATATCTAACCAAAGGCAAAATGACTGTATTCTGCGGCGCTGACAACCTTGCCCTAGAGTCGTTTCTGATGGGTGCAAAAGGATGGATCTGCGTAGCAGCGAACATTTTCCCAAGGCAGACAAGCAGACTGTATGAGCTTGCGGTTAAAGAAAAGGATATTGAAAAGGCACAAGCCCTATATTCTGACTTGCTTCCGCTATGTAATTTCTTGGAAGAGACTGGAAAATTTGCGCAATTGGCAAAGGCTGGGCTCGAAATGGTAGGGGGAAAAGCTGGCTCGCCGAGGAAACCGCTACTTCCGCCAACCGAAGAAGAGAAGCGCAAACTGAAACAAATAATTAAGAAGATTCAAACAATCAAGCTCTAATTTCTTGGAGCGCTAAACTGGATGTTAATACTTACCAGATCAGATCTTGAAAAAGTATTGTCTATGAAGGATGTTATTGAAGTCGTTGAACGAGCATTTGTGGAATTGGCAAAGGGTACTGCAATCTTACCTATGAGGGCATCGGTAGCTCTCAGTAAAACAGAGGGTTGGATGGGTGTTATGCCGGCGTACCTCGAAAGAATGGGTTCGCTTTCGACAAAAATCGTCACGGTTTTTGACAAAAACTTGGAGAAGGGAGTACCCACGATAATGGCGACTGTTATGTTGAACAGCAGCGAAACAGGTGCTCCTCTGGCGATGATGGAGGGAACGTTTATAACTGCCATGCGCACTGGGGCTGTAACCGGAGTAGCCACCAAGTATTTGGCCAGAGAAGATGCAAAGACAGTTGGAGTTTTTGGCGCTGGAGTGCAGGCAAGAACTCAGTTGAGGGCAGTTTGTGCAGTGCGGAATATAGAAAAAGCCTTTGTTTGTGATATAATTGAAGAGAGGGCTGACGTTTACGCAGATGAAATGGCGGAAAAGCTCTGCATTCCAGTTGAAAAATGCAGTCCCAATGATATAGTAAAGCAATCAGATATCATAGTTATGGCGACCACAGCGAAGACACCGGTGTTTGATGGAAGCCTTGTCAAGCCCGGTACACACTTGAATCTGATAGGCTCTTTTAAGCCGTGGGTTAGAGAGGTCGACGAAATGGTGATTAAGATGTCCAAAATCGTGGTGGATCAGAAATCTGCAGCGCTAGAAGAAGCAGGAGACATAATCATTCCGCTGAAAGCGGGCAAAATCACGGAAGAACACATATACGCAGAGTTGGGAGAACTCGTGACGGGAATAAAACCGGGAAGAACATCCGACTCCGAAATCACATTGTTCAAGTCCGTTGGTTTAGGAATACAAGACTGTGCTGCTGCGTGGTTAGCTTACACCAAGGCTAAGGAAAAGAAACTTTACAAAGAGATAGACCTGTTTTCTTGATAGAATCTCTCTCCAATTTTTTTGTTCTTTGAAGTCTAGGCCCAGCAGCATACTAAATCCTTGTGTTCAATAATGACGGAACTGGCGCGCGATTAAAAAAAGATGGGAGCTTGGCTCTATTCTGGCGGAAGTACTTGCCACGTTCTGAAAAGCACGTTGTAACCTTGGACTCCGATGACTTGGGTTGGGTCTTCGAAAGGCGGGATGATGACGTAGTCTTGAACAGCTTCCGCGACTTGGAAGTCATAGATGAATAGGCTTGGGCACAGGTCCATTATTGCTCTTTGAAGTTCCCCGTACTTTTCGAGCCTTTCACTTTCGTCTATAGTCGCGAAAGACTCGTCTATCATTGCGTCGATTTCCGGGTCTTGAAGCCACTCGTTCTGTGAAACTGTTCCAGTGGATTTTGAGTGATATTTGGTTTCAAGCATTGCGCCTGCGTCAAGATAGTAACCGTTGACAACCATTGGCGCTATGTGGGGGGCGGTTTCAAGCTTAGACATGATTTCAATGAATTGCATCCAAGGAGTTTTAACTACCTGAACCTTTATCCCCAGTTTTGCAGCTTGCTCAGCCAAATGCAGTGCGTCCCCTTCCCTTTCGGGGACTTCAGGCATCACGTGGAAGTAAATTATGTAGTTGTCTGGATTGTTGACTATGTCTGGATAGTACTTAGACAGTTTAAGCTCTTCCTCAGCCTTGGTCATGTTGTAGTAATAGATTTGGCAGTCGACAGCCCCAGGAAGGACCATGGGTATGCACGATTTTGCAGGGGCATATCTTGAATATATATTCTTCATTATTGTTTCATAGTCAAAACAGTAGGCAAGAGCTTTTCGAATATGTATGTCGTCTAATGGTTGTTTCTTGGTGTTTAGCATGTAGTAGTATTCACTTGCATCTGCGTGGGCCTTCTTACTGATACCTGGAGCTGCGTCCATCGCATCCAGAAATTCTTGAGACTGCCACTGGTCTGATACTTCTAACTCCTTGTTCAGCATCATAGTCTTCTGCGTTGCAGGGGTGGGTGCCGTGGGCAAGAATATTCCCTCAGTAGGCGAATTAGGGTTAAAGCCTTCCTTGAACCAGTAGTCCGTAAACATTTCCACGTGAACATAATTCTCTAACTTCACGTCTTTAACCTCGTAGGGTCCACAGCCTGCGTCATGTGCTAGCAACCACTCTGTAGCGTAGTCACCAAAATCGCCGTATTGCCCTGGCTTCTTCAGGTTGGCCATAACTTCTGCCTTTTCAACTATGTATAGTCTGATAAGCGAATTAATGAAGGGTCCATGTGCCTTTTTGAGTGTAAACTGCACTTTGTAGGGTTCGAGCACTTCGATCTTGTCCATATAAGGTGCATACAGGAACGAATAACTCATACCTATTGTTAACAGTCTTTGCATGCTGAAGGCAACGTCCTCCGCCGTTAATTCTCGGCCGCTGTGGAACTTTACGCCTTTCCTTATGTTGAAGGTATAGACTAAACCGTCCGGTGAAACTGTCCAGCTTTCTGCAATCCAAGGTACTGATTTTCCTTCTGGTCCCGGCCACACCAGGGGGTCATAAACGTTAGTTTGGCCAGCCATACTCGCGAAGTCCTGACCAACAGCTGGGTCAAGGTAAACGGGCCATGCGTTTCCAACCCTCACTAGTCTCTTAGCAGGCGTCGGTGTTGGTCCTGGAGTAGGGGTAGGTTTCGGAGTAGGGGTAGGTGTAGGTCCTGGAGTTGGTGTTGGCCCCGGCGTGGGCGTTGGCCCTGGCGTTGGAGTAGGCCCTGGTGTCGGTGTAGGTTTCGGTGTGGGAGTGGGGCTTGGAGTAGGCCTTGGAAGTGTAGCATAGTAGACGCCGACAATTGCAACTATAAGAATAATGACCACTACGACAGCAGCTTGCATCTTTGTAATTG
>CAZDZM010000046.1:0-11367 GCA_964509945.1 uncultured Candidatus Bathyarchaeia archaeon | reverse complement strand
TTTCTAATGCATTAGCCATACCTAATTCGTCGACGCCCTTTGGTAGGGATGTGGCCGCAGCAAGGAGAACAGCGGTTGAGTTGCCTATGCATAATGCTATTTCGAGTTCCCCTCTTGACTTTTTGAGGGCGGTGTCCGTTCCTCTTTCTTCAACGATTCTTGCTACAAACTTGTTCGTATTCAGCAACATTAGCCTGTGGAAACACATGTTTCTGCCCAATTCTGGGTCTTTTACTATTGCTACAGCGGACGCAATGTATTTTCCGCCATCTTTTTCTGTATACCTCATCATCGGGAGCCTTGTTAAATCAACATCTTTCTCAATTATTTCTTGGCATTCACCCTTCTCCGCAACATCTGGAGGTAAAGGATTTTCTATTGCATTAGACAGCTTCTGTAACAATTGTTCTTTCTTTATGCCTAAAGCTTTGGCAATAAGTTCTTTAGAAGAAACCAGACCAGCTACAACGGGGATGCTGGATTCTTTTACTTTTTCAAAAAACACGGGTTTTTCGTCTAACGCATCTATGATCCCCGCCATCTCATACTCAGTCGACACTTCTTTTCTTATTCTTGTCAATTCTCCGCTTTTGTCAAGCTCTTCCAAGAAACTCCTGAAGCCCAATTGTCTCCATCCTTGTTTTTAATAGGTCCATATTTTCTTTATATTTTTTGAACTCCGATTTTTGTTCTCAACACTTCAAATCCTTTCTTTTCCATGGTTGTTGCAACCGCTTCCTGCAATTCTTTACTTGGTGTTAATGCCACCATGCAGCCTCCGCCACCACCGCCAGTTAATTTTGCACCAAACGCCCCTTCCTCCCGAGCTAGGTTCACTAAATAATCTAGTTTTTCACAGGAAACATCGATTTCCTGCAGTAAGCGATGATTTTCGTTCATTATCTTGCCAACTCTTCTTAGGTCAAATTCTTCCAGAGCCTTTCTCGCTATGAACGCTAAGTCTTCTGCTTGTTCAAACAACGGAGTGTATTTTTCTGGATTATTTTTCTTTTTAGCTGCAACCTTAGCGACCATTTCTTTGGTGTCAGCTACAATTCTTGTGTTGCCTATGATAATTTCAACTGGTTCCTTTATGGTCATTTTCTCGATCGTGTTTGGGCCTCCGCTTAAATTCCTCTTGAACCAGATTAACCCTCCATAAGTTGCTGCTGTATTGTCAATGCCTGAAGGGGTTCCAGCATAGGCTTTCTCAGCTTCATAAGCAATTTCATTGATTTTTTCGTCTGACAATTCCATTTTAAATTCTTCTGCTGTCGCCTTGGCAATTGCAACGCTGCTTGCCGCAGATGCGCCAATTCCGCTGAAAGCAGGGAGGTTTCCTCCCAGCCAGATTCTCAAGGAAGCTGTCTTCGGATCGATTCCCATTTTTTCAAGGATTCGCTCTATCGACTCTTTCTGCTGGGTTCTTTTTTTTCTGGTGTAATCTTTTGTGCCTTCTCTTTCATCTTCTATGATTATTTCCTCTCCGGTGTTTTTGACTTCCGCGTCAACTGTTGAATCAATTGCAGAAACAATTCCAGGCACTCCGTGAACAACAAAGTGTTCACCGAACAAAATGACTTTCCCGAAGCCGGAGCCTCTTCCCATTGCAAGTACCCTAAAGAACAATTATTGTAAGATTGGATAAAAGTATTCTTTATTCTTCTGAATTCAAGTTCAGCAAGTTGAGGCTAAAACGCTTGTCGTCTCCTTTTTCTACTTCTGCGTGGGCTGCTTTGCTTTTTTTGCCAAAGATCGATGTCGCTTGATAATAGGCCGTAGTGCGCGCTAGTATTCTTTTGAAGAGCAACTTTGGTGGGATCTGAGACGGTTATACTGATAGCACTTGACTATTTTGTGAAGCACACGGCTGCGTACCCAACGACGCCGGAGTAGTCGCCAATTATGTCTCCGCTGGTTTTATAACATAGTGTTTTTGCCTCTTTAGCTCCTAAACTCTTTGCTGCAGTTATGGCCGCAACTATTGGGCCGTACCCGCATGCGCTGATGTTGTATTTCTCGATGATCGAGTAAAACCGGTTTTCATCCATGGATTCAACGGCTTCAAGGGCCAACTTGTCCTTCTTAGCAGCGGTTTCCTGTGGCTCATAATGCGTCATGTCTGAAGAAGCTATGATAACCGCGTTTTTGTCGATCAAAGCCTTGGCCACGGCTTGCCCAATTTCTCTCGCTGAAGGCAAATCCTGCATTAGGAAGCAGATAGGTACCAGCTTGAAGTCTGTGCCATAAAGGTATTGCAGAAATGGAAGCTGAACCTCAATTGAGTGTTCAAAACGGTGGGCGGACTCGTCTATGTCCACTATGCGTGCCTCATGCACTATCCGGTTTGCTGTTTCATCATCTATATCAATATCACCTAAGGGTGTCCGCCAAATTCCCTCAGTCATTGTGGCTAATGGGCTTCCGTGACCCGTGTGGTTCGGTCCGAAAATAACTGCAACCTTGGGTTTTCTATCTGAAGCTAGCCTGTAATAGGCGTGGGCGGCCACTGGACCGGAGAACATGTAACCTGCGTGGGGGCAAACAAGGCCTAATATTTTCCTTGGGCCAGCTTCGGCGACTTTCGGAATTTCTTTAGGCCCGAAATCGTGAAGAAAGCAGCCCTCAATCTGAGTTTTTAACGATTCGGTTTTTCCTTCATAAAAGGCGCCTGCAACGCTTGGGCGCCGAATCTTCACCATTAGTTCAGGCTTCCTCTTCCTTTGAAATTTTCGCTTCAAAATCTTCGATCGTTACAGATAAGTCTTTGTCCATTGGCAGTTCGCCTCTCTCCCGTAGGGTTTGTCTTGCTAGGAGCCAGAAGATGACGGCTAAGGCTCTTCTGCCTTTGTTATTTGTTGGGATAACTAGGTCTACCCCAGTGAATTCATTGTCTGTGCTGCATAAAGCCACCACTGGGATACCCACTTGGGACGCCTCTTTGACTGCTTGAAAATCTGCTTTGGAATCAGATACTATTACAACTTCTGGTTCAATGCGGTTGGGGTATAGCGGGTTCGATAAGAGTCCAGGGATGAACCGGCCGATTATGGGTTTTGCTCCTATTACTTCACAGAATTTTTTTACCGGCTCTTGCGCGTAAAGTCTCACAGCTGCTGCAGCAATCTTTGCCGGCTCAAATCTTGCGAGGAATTTCCCTGTTGCTCTTATACGATCATCCGTTTTTTTAACGTCTAAAACGAATAGACCGTCCGGTCTAACGCGGTAAATGAATGGCTCCATGTCCCTTGTTTTCATTCTTGTTCCAATGTGAATCCCCGCAGACAAAAGTGTGTCTCTCGGCAGTAGAAGTTCTTCACCTGCCGCTATCGTTGTTTCTTCTTCAATTTTTGTTTCTTTGTTTTCTTTTGCTTCATCTTCCGACAATTCTCTTCCTCCCTAAAGCATCTGCAACTCAGCCATTCTAGCTCGATCTCCCAAGAAATGCTCAATTCTTATTAACTCGTTTATCTTTGCAATTCGTGCTCCTTCCACAATGCCGGTTTTGATTAGGGGACATTTGAGGGCGACAGCCAAGTGAGCTATGTGCCAGTCGCAGGTGTCGCCTGAACGGTGTGAAATTACTGGCGTGTATCCATTTCTGTTTGCATTTTCTATTGTTTCAAAGGCATCTGTGAGGGTGCCAATTTGATTTACTTTTATTATGATTGCGTTGGCTGCGCCTAGTTTTATTCCATGGTTCAATCTCTCATTATTTGTTGTGAATAGGTCATCGCCGCAGATTAAACAACTTTTCTCCTTTTTCGTGATTTCTACAAAGCTTTTATAGTCCTCCTCATGAAAGGGGTCTTCAACGTAAACCAGATGATACTTTTTGATAAGGTCTAGGATGAATTCAAACTGTTCGTCTGTGTCTCGCTTTTTTCTCTCTTTTTCATAAATGTAAATTTTCTCTTTCTCGTCCCATAGGGAAGAAGCAGCCACATCGATGCCGAAGCCGCATTCAAAACCTAGTTCGTTGCCAACTTCCTCGCATGCTTTTGCCAGAATCTCAAGAGCATCCGAGGTTTCAATATTCGCGATCCAAGCTCCCTCATCGCTTTTTCCGCCACTGAAAAGTATGTCCTTCTTCTCTAGAAGCTCAGCTACTTTTCTATGAATTTGGGCGTTTGCAGTAGCAGCTTCTAAGAATGATTCTGCGCCGTAGGGGAGAGCCAAAAACTCCTGTATGTCTGGAGCTTTTCCGTGAGCGTGTTGTCCGCCGCTTATAGTGTTTCCTAGCGGGTAAGGAAGTGCGTTGGCTGTGGTTCCTCCAAATAACTGGAAGAGGAGAAGGCCGTGGGAGTTTGCTGCCGCTTCTGCATTGGCCAATGATATGGCGAAGGCCGTGTTTCCACCTATCAATTTAAAGTTATTTGAGCCATCAATTTCATGTAAGGTTCTGTCAATTTCTTCTTGAAAATCAGCGTTTAAACCGAGAAGCTCCGGCGCTATGAGCTCATCGATTTTTTTTAATGCTTGGGCAACTCCGCCTTGCGGGTAATATAATACTTCGGCTTTTCCGCGGCTTTTTCCAGCAGGGGCTGACGCTCTTCCAAAACCAGACGTTGTTATGATATCAACTTCTATGGTTTCTTCTCCTCGGCTGTTAAGGACTTTTCTTGCAATCACATCCTCAATAACGGTTGACATTTTCGTCTCCTCTTAATAATAAGTTCTAGCTTCTTTTCGTTTTTCTGCCTCTTCATAAAAGCGTAAAATTTCATCGATTATTTCAACATGTGCAAGCAACATGCGCCTACAGCAGTAGCGTTTGATTCCTAAGCTATCTAAGGCGTCACCCGCGTTTTCTCCAGTTTTTATTCTTCTGGCAAATTCTTCCCATTGATCTCCAATTAATTTACCGCATGTGAAACATCTTACAGGTATGATCATTTAGATAAAGCCTCCTTATCTGTAGCTTTTTTGATCTCTAGCTCGTGCTCCAGGACCTCCGAATTTTTTAGGCTCTTTTCTCCGGGCATCTCCCACAATCATGGTTCTGTCATATTCAATAAAAATCGTGCGTAAATGGGTGCTCTTTGTCCATTTTAGCAAGGCATTTGCGACGGCCATTCTGGCTGCCTCTGCTTGCCCCATGTAGCCTCCTCCTGAGACTTTTACATCTATGTCTACTTGTTTCCAAACGTCGTCTCCGGCCTGTAAAAGGGGTTCAATGATTTTTTCACGTGCGATTTCTGGTTCAAGAATTTCTATAGGTGTTCTATTTATGCGAATTTTTCCAATTCCTGGCTTAACAACAGCCCTTGCTGTGGCTGTCTTTCTTTTTCCACTAACCACTAAAACTTTTTTAGCTGGCACAATTATTCACCCGGCTTCCATCCTATTTCTTTTGCGAGTTCGCCCACTGTTAGGTGCGCGCATTTTAGTTTTTTGGCTTGGGCATCCTCTAAAGTTTCCGTTTTTAGGTCCTTAAAGTCTTCCGGTAATCCCATAAATATTTTCAATCGTCTATAAGCATTCTTTCCTTTTGGCTGCTTGTATGGCAGCATTCCCCTGATGGTTCTTCTAACTATTCTATCTGGCCGTTTATAATGAAATGGTCCCGCCCTAGGGTATCCTACATCCAGAAATTCTTTGGATTCCGCTACCTTGCTCTTTCTCTTTCCTGAAAGCACGGTTTTCTCCGCGTTTACAATCACTATTTCTTCTCCGTCTAGGAGTCTTTTGGCAATTATGCTTGCCATTCTGCCCAGGATGAGGCCTTCAGCGTTTATTATGGTGGCTGGCTTTCTTATCGTCTGCATCTTCTCACCCGATTATTTTGACATTAGTTCCCTTCGGGTTTTTTTCGACCAGCTCTAGAATAGATAGACGTTTTGCCTTTGCAGCCTTAAGTTTATCCTTTGCCTTCTCAGAGAAAGCGAAGGCTGCGACCGTGAATGGATGCCTTATTGTCCCTGAACCTAAAACTTTGCCTGGGACAACTACGGTTTCACCCTTTTGGGTATATCTGTTCAGGCGGCTTACGTTGACCTCTAAACGTTTTCTTTTCGGTTCGACTAAGCCTTCAGCAACATCTAACCAAATGTCAGCTTTTTCTTCTCTACTTTTTTTCTTTAGGAAGCTGATAAGCGTTATGAGTTCTGGATTCGTTGATTTAGCCTTTCTCAACATTCTTCACCTTTATTTGTTTCTCAAGTTCCTTTAGTTGTTTATCCAACGTTTTTGAAGCTTCTTTCAGTGTTCTTTCTGGAGAAAGCGCGCCTGTGGATTCTAAGCTGAATATGAATGCGTTTTTTTCCCAGTCAACTCTTATAGCTGGAGGATTCCGCGGGCAGACATCTACGCAGTCTTGGCAGAGAGTACATGCGATTAAATCGCGAATTTTTATTTTGTTTTCAGTTTTTGCCAGAACTTTCCTTGGGCAGATTTCCACGCATTTTCCGCAGGCATCACAGCTTTTGTCGATAATCTCTATCTTTGGAAGATATTTATATGTGCACATTGAAACTGGTTGCCATTTTGCGTGGTTTTTTCCTTTTCCAAGTCTCGCGTAAGCTTCAAGCTTTAGCTTCTGCTCCTTAGCCAGTTTCATTATGGGGATTTTGTCGCTTACTGGTACTACGGCCGGGTTCTCGGAGATGAGCTCTCCTGAGTAAACAGTTCTGGTTCCTTCTTTTGCCTCCGCGTCTAGAGTAAGTGTGACTCTGCAAAGGTTGCATCCGAATTCGCTTTTGCACGGGCATTCTTCAGGTAAATTGTAGCTGTCCAGATCAGTTTTAAGGGGAATAAGTCCAAGCCTGTGGGCTATCATTTCATCTTGGAATATGGAAGAGTTTTCAACTACTACCACTTCGTCTATAGCCATGCTTGGAACTTCAGAGATTACTATTCTTCTTAAGGCGTTCATAAGCGGAACGTCTGCTTCTCGAACGAGTAAACGAATATTGGTCTCGTTTTTTTCAAGCACTTCTATTTTCACTTACTTAGACGCTCCATAATAGACTATGGTTAAAGTTGTGCGGTTCAATAGAATATTGGTGCATTATTTCAATTTTTCTGTTATTAGCTGAATGAAGCAGGTTTGCTAGACCCTTCTTCCTCTTCTGCCGCCTGCTCTTCTTGTGCCGTCGTGGGGGATGGGTGTGACTTCTTCTATGCGTTCTATTCGGAAACCAGATCTCGCTAGGGCTCTTATGGCCGCCTGCGCGCCTGGGCCCGGCGTCCTCGGGCCTGATCCTCCGGGGGCTCTTACTTTGATATGTATTGCCGTTATTCCTTTATCTCTAGCTACTTCTGCTGCGGCTGTAGCTGCGCGCATAGCTGCGTAAGGCGAAGATTCCATTCTGTCTGCTTTTACGAACATTCCCCCAGAAGTTCTGGCTATTGTTTCTGCTCCTGAAATGTCTGTTATGTGGACCAATGTATTGTTGTAGGAGCTGTAGATGCGGACTACGGCCCACTTTTCAGCTTTTTTGCTCATGATTATTCCTCTTTTTCGCCTTTAGATTTTGTCTGCGTCGTGGCTATGGCCGTTATTGCCTGGCGCAGGGGGTGGTTTGAATTTTCAAGAGGGCTCTGCGGCGTATATGCTATTTGTTTTTCTTCTTCTCTTGTTACCATATAGCTTGGCACTGTAATCCTCTGCTTTTCTGTGCTGATGTGTCCATGCGTTATTAGTTGGCGGGCTTGATGGACTGTTTTTGTTAGGCCTTTGCGGAAAACGATTGTTTGGAGTCGGCGTTCAAGTATGTCTTCTATTGTTAAGTCTAAAACATCATCCAAAACTGCTGTTTCTGGGAGAACGCCTAGTTTTTTCAGACGTGCCAAAAGTTCATTTTCCATTTTTTGGCGGTCTTCAGGGGTCTTGCCCATCAGAGCGCGGGCTGTTCCTCTAAATTTCGACAGCATTGTTTCGTGGCGCCACAATTCATGTTTGTTTCGTAAACCGTATTGGCCTAGAAGTTTGAGTTCCTCTTGTAGAATATCTTTTCGCCACGCGAAGCGCGGAGTTTCGTACTTTTTCCTTTGTCTTTTAGGATCGCCCATAATTATTTACCTTCCGAGGGCCCTAGTCTCATAATTTCTTTCTTTTTTACTCCAAGGGCTTTTCCGGCTCTTCCAGTGGTTTTTGTTCTTTGCCCCCGCACTTTTAACCCGTAAGCGTGGCGGTATCCCCGCCACGATTTTAATTCTTTCGTCTGTCCTATATCCATTTTTGTTCTTAAAACAAGGTCTGCACTTATTAAGTGCATGTCTTTTCCCGTTTCCAAATCTTTTCTCCTGTTCAGAAGCCAGCTTGGCAATCCATACTTTGCTGGTTCCTTGACTATCGTTTCTATTTTTTCGACTTCTGTTTCTGTTAGGAAGCCTGCCCTTAGGTCTGGGTTTACTCCAACTTTCTTTAATATGGCGTTTGAAAGGTTCAGGCTTATTCCTTTAATCTTTGTTAATGCGTAAGAGGTTTTTAGGGTACCATCTACGTCTGTACCCACAATTCTGAGTATGTGACGGAATTCTTGTGACATTTATTGCCATCCATTCTAGTTTGAAGCTACCTACGAAATGAGTCATATTTTATTTAAACTTTCCTTCTCTAATTCTCTAAATGGCTCTAACGTTCTAGCTCAGAAAATTGCACCACGTAAGCCTTACATCGTGGTTGAACGGTCTGGATTCCTTCTCAACTTGCAAGTGTTAGCGCGCCCGCTAGAGATTAGGAGGGTTTGAGTTTGGGGCTAAAACTTGATCCACACACAGAACCAGACGTTTTTCCTGAGGCTTGGCATGGTTCCAGAAATGCTTTTTGAAACTAGGAAAATGTATGTGTTAATTTTCTTTGGTTGGTGGTATAATCAAAAGATTAAGACGTACATTTCAACAAGACATACATTACGGCTAGAAAGTAAATTCCAAAACTATAGGGTTAGGTGGTTCAAAACGACCAAGTCTTTAGGTTCCAGAGGTTTTCGCGTTTTGAACGCAGTCATGCAGGTCGGGAAAAACTAAAGCTTGACGACCACATGAGTTTTTGCCAAACTGGGAAAAAGGAAGCCTAAGGTTTGGCTTCGTTTTTTCATTTGCAATGAGGTTTTCAAGATTCGGGTCGTGGCAGAGCGATTCTGTGTCTCTTCTTTAATGCCACTACCACGACTACTATAGCGGCGATGACCGCGACGAGGATTAGCCAGACGAATGTTAGGTCGGGTGCAGGTTCGCCGATTTTTGTCAAGTACAGTGTTTTGGTTGGGCTGTTGGTTTTGAAGTCGAATGTCATGTTCATTGGGAAGTACCCTTGTTTGTTCACGCTGAATGTGTAGTTGCCTTCAGGGGCATCGAGGAAGGTTACGTATCCGGTGCTGTTTGTTGTGTCGGTTAGGAGGTTTGGCATGCCTGATGGTTGTGACAAGGCGGAGACAAGGGCGTTGTTTACTGGCTGTCCTGTGTCGTCTTTGACGCATATTTGCATGGTGCCGAAGGTGCCAACGATGACTTGTGTGATTCCGGTGCTGGTTGTGTAGTCAGTCTTCGAAACCGTGGCTGTGATGGTTACGTTTGTTTTTGCAATTAAATTTGGCGCCGTGAACATCGTGGTGTAGTAGCCGTTTCCCAGTGGTTTTACTGCTGAGAAGGTTCCTCCGGCGCTTGAGGTGAATTTGACTGTTGCGCCTAAGATTGGGTTTCCTACGGGGTCTGCTACGTATGCTGTTATGTTTGTTTGTTTGCCTGAGACTACGGTGGCTGGATCTGAGGTTACTGTTACAGTTAATGAGGATTGGTCGATTAGGTATGTTCTCATTTGTCCTTGGCCTGTAGCGTATCCAGATGCCTGGGCTGTGATTGAGACTGGGCTTGCAATGTATGTGGATGTGAATGTTGCTGTGGCGTATGTTTTTCCGTATGGAATTGTCAGTGTCGTGGGGACTGTTCCAATAGTGGGGTCTGAGCTGAATAATGAGACTGTTACGTCACCGTTTGGGTCCAGCGCAGGTTTTCCACTGGCATCTTGGAGCTGGACCTGGATTGCATTGTACGCTTGGGCGTCGGCTGGGAGTGCTGATGGGTTGCAGTAGACGGCTAGTTTGGTTGGGATTGGTCCGATTGTAGTTATGGTTCCGGTGTCTGTTGCCAGGTTCGTTGCCGCTGCTGTTATGGTCGTGACGCCTGCTTTATATGTTGCCAAGAATGTTGCTGTGGCGTACACCTGACCGGAGGGAATCTCGAGGGTGGGTTGTACCTTACCGACGTTTTCGCTTGATGAAGTCAGTTGGATTGTTATGGCCGTTTGGGGTTGCTTCGTGATATTCTTTCCTTTGTCGTCTAAGAGTTGGATGACAATCTGTGAGTGTGCGGTGTTATCTGCTAGGGTTTTTGGCGGCGCGACGTATATTCGAAGGGTTTTGGGCTGAGTTGCTAGCGGTTTTTGTGTGGTAATATCGGCTGTTGCTGAGCTGTAGCCTGAGGTCATGGCTGTGATGGTTGCTGACCCGATGGCCTTACTGATTACGCTTGACAGCGTGTATGTTTCGCCGCCGCTGATAAAGGCAGAGGCTGGCACTGAGGCTATTGTGCTGTTTGACGAGGTTAGGATTACTGTGATTCCTTCCAGTGGTGCCTTTGCGGGATTGCCGCTTGCGTCTTGAAGTTGGATTACTAGGGCGTCGTACTGGACGCCGTCTGCGGGCAGCACGGCTGGAAAGCCGTATATGGCTATTTTGGAGGGGACTGGTGCTACTGTGACCAGGTTTGTTTGGACTGTTCCGTAGCCCGATGCCGTAGCTGCTATTGTTGTGGTTCCTGGTGTGAAAGTGCTATAAAATTTGGCTACTGCGAATGTTGATCCTTCGATTATGGTAACTGTAGGGTCCACATCGCCTACGCTGGTTAGTGATGATGATAGGCTAATCGTTGTGTCTTCGGTTGCTCTAGCGGGTCTGGAATTGGAATCTTGTAGCTGCACAAATATGCATTCGTAAACGTTGTTGTCGGCGGGTACGCTGGTTGGCCCGGCATAAATTTTGAGCTTAGCAGGCTCCATGGCAACCGCAAGGTTGCTTGGGCTAATTATGGTAATTGAGCTCGCGAGTGTGAGAATAAACAATATTCCAATAATGGTTTTTTTTGACATGTGCCTTTCATCCTGTGATGAATTCTTTACTACCAAACTTGACATATTCCTTGGTTGGGAATATATATTATATATTAACTCTTAATACGCCGTACTGGCTAATAAACATAACGGATTGCAGCTTCAGGAAAAAGGCTGGCTGTATTCCTTCAACTACTCAAAGAGACAGGAATGCGCTGCGGAGAGGCTGCCAAGCTGAAATGGGTTGACGTAGACTTCGAACGTAGAACAGTCAGTGTAAGGGCAGAGAAAGGAAGCGATCCCAGAATCCTTCC
>CAZDZM010000045.1:0-11707 GCA_964509945.1 uncultured Candidatus Bathyarchaeia archaeon | reverse complement strand
AGCAAGGCATCAGAACAGAAACCAATTTCGCACTAACGTTTATTGAACAGGCGCGGTAACTAAATGAAACGGAAAAAGCTGGGCTTAATCGTCAACCCTATAGCTGGTATAGGTGGCAGAGTTGGACTTAAAGGCAGCGATGGAGCGGAAATACAAAAGAAAGCCTTGGAATTGGGCGCCATACCGCAATCCCTCAGTAGAGCTACTCAAACATTAACAAGACTCACGCCAATTGAAAATGACGTTGAGATCGTAACGTATCCAAGTGAAATGGGAGAGGATGCGGCGAAAAAGTGTAGCTTTCGCGCAAATGTGATTGGTTCGATCAACAAAGGTAAAACGACTTCGAAAGACACCAAAAGTGCGGCAAGGGATATGCTTAATCTGGGAGTCGACCTTCTACTTTTCGCTGGCGGTGATGGCACCGCAAGAGACGTATACAATTCCATCGGAGAGGAAGCAGTAGTTCTCGGTATTCCTGCAGGTGTAAAGATCAATTCTGCTGTTTACGCGACAAACCCTGAGACCGCCGGGGACCTTGCAGTGTCATATTTTAGGGGACATTGTAGAGTGAAAGAGGCTGAGGTCATGGATGTGGATGAAGAAGCCATCCGACAAGGGATCGTTTCCGCAAAGCTCTACGGCTACCTTAAAGTTCCATTTCACAGAAGGTTGATTCAAGGTGTGAAAACTCCGAGTAGTGGTGGAGATAAAGAGGTTATGAATGCAATAGCCTGCGAAGTCATAGATAGAATGAGCGGCGACTACCTTTACATAATTGGGCCCGGAACCACAACCAGAGCTATAACGGCGAAGCTGGGCTTGGATAAGACGTTGATAGGCGTAGATGTAGTGTCAAAGGGAAAACTAATAGGCGTTGATGTCAACGAAGCCCTGCTGCTTAAACTCCTTGAAGGAAATAGGGCAAAGATAATAATCACCCCGATAGGCGGCCAAGGCTACTTGTTCGGCAGGGGAAACCAGCAAATAAGCCCTAAAGTCATCAAAAAAGTAGGAAAAGAAAACATAATGATTGTCGCTGCCCCTGAGAAAATCCATTCACTGAGAGGTCGACCTTTCTTACTTGACACTGGCGATCGCGTAGTCGACAAAATGTTAAGCGGCTACATGAAGGTAATAACGGGGTATAGAGAGGAAATCATCTATAAAGTGTCTTACTAAAAAGAGCATTGGCCAAAAAAGGCCCCCAAAATCTTGAGGCTGATGCTGTGAGCGATTCAAGTTAAACTTTTAATAGCGTGCATTAACTTCTAATGTCTTTAAGGTGTTATCACCGATGTCAACTTCTTCTGAAAGAACATCTGGTGGAGTGCTGCGTGGAAAGGTTGCCTTGATAACTGGCGGAGCCTCGGGAATTGGCCGAGCGACAGCCCTGCTTTTTGGTAGGGAGAGTGCAGCGGTGGCGGTTGTAGATTTAAACGAGATTGAAGGACAAGCAGTGGCTCGTAAGATCATTAACGATGGAGGAAGGGCAATTTTTGTGCGTGCAGACGTTTCCAGAGCCGCAGACTGCCGATTTGCTGTCCAGCAAACCGTTGAACAACTGGGCAAGCTTGATATTCTTTTTAACAACGCAGGCATCATTTGCCGTACTTCAGTTGTCGAGCTAAGTGAGGAAGAATGGGATCGAATTATGGCGGTCAACGTTAAGTCAGTCTTCCTACTATCAAAATACGCAATTCCAATCATGACGAAGGCAGGTGGAGGCGTGATTGTTAACACCGCCTCAGGATGGGGATTGATTGGAGGTCGGAAGGCCGCTGCTTACTGTGCTTCAAAAGGTGCAGTGGTCCTTCTCACTAAGGCTATGTCTCTTGACCATGGGGCACAGAATATTCGTGTCAACTGCATTTGTCCTGGTGATACTGATACGCCTATGCTCCGCGACGAAGCAAGGCAGCTTGGCAAGCCGGAGGCCTTGTTCCTATCAGAGTCAGCTCAACGTCCCCTACAAAGAATAGGCAAGCCAGAAGATATTGCTCAGGCAGTACTGTATCTTGCCAGCGACGTGTCATCCTATGTTACAGGCACGGCCTTGGTAGTTGACGGTGGTGGATTGGCAGGATCCTAGTGCGAACTATATTGAGGTTGAATCAGTAGTTCCAGTCATATTTATCAATTCATAACCTATAAGCCAACGTGGAAACCTTGATATCTGCGATGGGTAATGGTTGTCGCTTCAAAGCCTAGACGTCGACTACGCATGATTTTTCACAACTTAGGCTTAAGCTGCCTAGGCGGTGCCATATTTCTCCAAATGCTTGTTTTCGCAGACATACTGCAGCGAGGATACTTTATGGCTGTTGAGAAAAATCCCGCCGTTCTAGCCTTTGAAATTGCATTGACAGCCTTCGCCCTTATTTATTTCGTATACATTTACCAACGTTTAATCCGCTCATTCAAGCAGACCGCTTAAAGCGCATAATCTAAACTGCGCGCGCAAAAACGGTGAAAGCCAATGCTAATGTTCTCTTTTTGCTCATGTTTTGATGGCACAAGTCATTTTCTATGCAAGTTCTGAGCTGCAATAAAGGTTAGTCCTTGTTCTGTAAGCGTCTTAGCGGTCCGGTTTACAGCGTCATGTTTGTCAAGGTAATTGTCCAGAAGTTTCGGCATCAATCCCTTAGCGGAGATGTCAGTCTTTGGCATGAAATAATCCAGAATGTCTGAAGGATGCTCTCTGGTTTTTTCAATTTCCGGGGTTCCGCCTTCATGTTTGGCGCTTATGTTTTTAACGTGCTCCGCGACTTCTATGAGCTGATTCAATCGATCGTATGGCTGTCTTACAATGCTCTTGTAAGCTTCTGTAATGTGATGTTCAATGCGGACGATGTCTCCGAAGTTTAAGGCTTTTCTTGTATAAGCTGCAAATTCAATTGTTTCGTTATTGACAGAGTTTGAAATATTAAATCCAATTAAAGGCGTTAAGCCGTCTCTTCGACTGAAGAGTTTTGCGGCCATCAGCGTCCAGAAGATTGAGTACGGGTTATCGTGACCCAAGAACACAGAGATCTTGAATTCTATGTCAATCCCGAGTTTGTGCATTAGATAGCCCAGCAGCACGGCGCCATGATTCGTGTTTAATACTTGTCGAACTCCATACTCAGTGTAGTAATGAAGGGCCTCGTCAACCCACTTTAAGGCGCAATCATTAGGCATCCCGATTCCTCCGAAGTAGCCCGTAAGCGTATCTGAGCCGCCTAGATGGATGTTGACGGGTTTACCGTCTGGTCCGGGCATTGTTCCTTTAGTATCTAATGTTTGAACGTAGGAGGCTCCTATGATTTGCATTCCTGCGGCATAGGCGATGATGTCATTATCCTCAACTTGTTCTTTCATGGAGCGGACACGAATATAGCGGCCGGGCATAAGGTCACGCTGCTTAATCGCCTGTTCTGCTTCCTTTATAAGCCATGGAAAAAAGTTGAACGCGCTAATTTCCAGAGTAACTGCGAAAGATTCATCAAATTTCATAGTGTCTGCTTTTTTTCCCAATATTTTCCTACGATAGTCTGATATGCTGATGAAGGCTCCTTTATCGCGCCGTCTAATCAGCCATTCAAGGTCCTTCAAAAATGGTGATTTCTTCTTTTCGAGACGCTTCATCAAGTTTTCAAGTTTGCCAGCTTCTTTCGCCTTACGGTTGATTTCGTTAACTCCGCCGTATTTTTCAATAACCTCAAGCAACCTGTTTGTGAGAGGATTATCTTTCGCCAACAGATAATCATTGATTTCCTTTAATCTTTCCTCACTGATTCGGAATTTTTTTCGCAAGGCATCCAAAAAGTTTTCCTCCAATTTTGTTTTCAGTTTTCTGTTAATTTAAGTGTTTTTACTAAACTTTGCCTTGGTACATAATAATTTTTGTCTCTCCATTCAAAGTTTAAATTGTATGGCTTATATGATAGTTAGAAAGGTGAAATGATGTTTAAGCCTGAAGGAATTTTGCCTGCTTTGGTTACACCCTTTACGACTGACGGAAAAGCTGTTGATGAAGAAAGATTGCGACTTCTGGTTAGCCACTGCATCGCATTAGGTGTTCATGGGGTCGTTCCATGCGGAACAACGGGCGAATTTATAAACATGACAACGGAAGAGAAAAAACGTGTAATTAAAATCGTTGTTGACGAAGTCAATGGAAGAGTTCCGGTGGTTGCTGGAACAGGAGCAAGCGGAACCCAGCAGGCCCTAGAGATGACAAAATATGCTAAAGATGCTGGTGCTAATGCGGCCTTGATTGTTACGCCTTTCTACTTGAAACCCGCAGACCGTGGAATCTATGAACACTTTTACACAATAGCGAACGAAGTTGATTTGCCCATAATCCTCTACAACATTCCTCAATGCACAGGGCTACCTTTGCCTTGGCAGATGGTTGAAGATTTAGCTCAAATCCCAAACATCGTTGGCGTAAAAGATAGCAGCGGACAGCTAAGCTTTATCTTGGCTGTGCTGGAAAAAGTCAGAGACAAAATTAATGTTCTATGTGGACATGATGAGGTTGTTGTCGCTGCCCTAGCTGCTGGGTGCTCAGGCGCTATCTTAGCAAGTGCCAATGTTATTCCAGACATTTGGGTTCAAATTTACAATCACCTAAAGAAAGGTGAACTCCAGGCCGCACGCGAACTCCAATACAAGGTTCATAAAATCGCCCGAATAATTGCTGGAAGCGGCGCTGTGGGAGCGAAAGAGGCGTTGAACATGATGAAAATTAAGGTTGGACCTGTTCGAATGCCGCTGAGCGTAGGTGGAGAGCTGACCTATGAGTCTAAAGAGGAACTGCGACTTGACTTGGAAAAAATAGGAAAAATCGCGCCCAAACCGATAACGGTTGAAATTGCTGAAAAACCCTTGGAAGAGCGTTTCGCAACGGTCGAGATAGCTCCTGAAACAATAAAGAATTTCAAGTTGAAAGTGGGCGAAGCTTTAGCGGGGCAAGGCGCAGAGGTTGCCCACATAGATCTTGTTATCGGAATAAGAGACGGCCCGGTGGGTGAGGCTTTTGTGAAGGCCAAGGCTACTCCAACTCCTGGACACGAGCCGCTATTGGCCATTTTGGAGCCGAATCTAACAGTTAAACCTGTAACTCTGATAGTTCCCACAGTCACCATAACGAGCATGCGACAGGCAAGCATGGTTTATGGACCTGCACAGACCGCAGTGGCCAAGGCTGTTGTCGACAGCGTTGCCGACGGCACAATTCCTAAGGAGGCTGTTGAAGATTTGATTATTATTGCCAACGTGTTCGTCCATCCGACAGCTGTTGACAGGCAGCGCGTTTACATAAACAATTACAAAGCCATGCGCCACGCCATCCGGAAAGCTTTGGAAGGTAGACCAACCATGGATGAGCTTATAGAGAATAAAGAGCGTTCAAAGCATCCCTTCAAATATACGCCATAGTGAGACCATGTGATAAACCAAAAAATAAGCGACGGCGATTACGTACTTCTCTCTATTGGCCAGCGAAAAACATACTTGATTAAAGTTGAAGCTGGAAAAACTTTTCACACGCACAAGGGGTTCATAAAATTCGACGACCTAATCGGCAAAGACTACGGCTCACGAATTCCCAGCAGCATGGATGTCGAGTTTACAGCTTTAAAGCCTCTTTTGAACGACTATATTATGAAGTCCACTCGGAAAACTCAGATAACGTACCCAAAAGACACCGCGCTTATAGTTATGTTTAGCGGAATCGGCCCAGGAAGCCGCGTTGTCGAGGCAGGAACAGGAACAGGCGCATTAACCACCGCTCTCGCCCACTATGTTAAGCCAGAAGGGAAAGTCTACAGCTACGAAATTCGTGAAGAATTTCAGAAAGCAGCAGAAAAAAATCTGAAGCGTGCAAACTTCATCGACTTTGTGGAATTGAAGAGCGGGGATGTAACTACGGGAATAGAGGAAAGAGAGGTGGACGCAGTAATATTGGATCTGGCAACTCCATGGCTCGTTGTCCCACACGCCTACACGGCTCTAAAACCCTGTGGAACAATAGTCTCTTTCAGTCCAACGATAGATCAGGTTGTCAAAACCGTTGAAGCTCTAAAGGAAGAAAGCTTTGTGAATATAGAAACAGTTGAATGTTTGATGCGTGGAATGCAAATTGAAAGAGGAAAAACCAGACCCCAAACAGTGATGACTGGGCACACGGGCTACATCACGCACGCCCGCAAAGCGATAAAAAATATTTGAACTAGATTTGAAAAGGGCTGCGATAAAAAAGAGCTGTTTTCAATCTCAAGAGTACAAAAATGTCTGGGTTTCTTCATAATCCTTGAAACCAAGGATACTCAATTACGTAGATCTGGTCCTTAGCGCGCGTTGAGGCAGATTGGGATAACGTTTCTTGGTGGGCTTTTTTAACTTACATGTTTCTGTCTATTATTTCAAAACGCGCAATATCATCTTTTATCTGGAAGATTAAAGCTTAAAACCGTTTTCGATGGGGCGTATAACTCTACGTATATACGTACATGTTTTCAGCATATTAACAATGCATAAGATTTTTTCTTAACAATCTCTCTCTTGGAGCAATATTATGTCTGAAAGATTCGCTAAGAAATGGAAAAGCACAAGAGATGAGCAACCATTTACAACGCGCATAAAGGAGTCTGTTAGGTCACCAGCTCCACTGAAGCCACGCTTAGACTTTGCTGTCAGACGCATTGAACTCCAAGTTCAAAAACTGGATCAGGCTTCGGAAAGGTTCAGTCAAAGAGACAAAACGGTATTTGCAAGAATAGTTGAAGCTTACACTAAACATGACACTGCACGCGCAAATGTCTTTGCCAGCGAACTAGCAGAAATCCGCAAAATGGAAAGGCTAATCATGAATGCGGAACTTGCCCTTGAACAGATAGTGTTAAGGTTACGCACCGTATCTGAGCTTGGAGATGTGGTGTCCGCACTAGGACCAGCGCTAGGCGTGTTAAGCTCTGTCAGAGCTGGGCTTGTAAGCGTTTTTCCTGAAGCAGAAAGTCAGCTTGGAGAAATAGGCAACATGCTAAGCGGCATAATGTTAGAAGCCGGGCAAGGCTCCGGAATGACCATAAACTTTGGCGCAGCAAATGAAGATGCGCAGAAGATTCTTACAGAGGCAGCAACGGTTGCGGGACAGAGAATCAAAGAAAAGTTTCCAGAACTGCCGCGGGGAATTCCAACAACCGCACTGGGCGAAAAAGCGCCAGCCAAAACCTCATAACAGCTGCGGAGGCCAATTATGTCGCAGAAAACCAGGTTTATTCTCTCTATTAGCACGTGCATTTGGATAAGTTGGAGGGTTTAGCTTGGAGCTTTCCGAAATTGAGGGACTGGTGGCAAAGCTTGAGGAGCTGAAGAAGAACATAGAGGGCAGTGAGGGCAAACGGGGTGAGCTGGAAAAGACCTTAGAAGAATACAAGCGTAAGAGCGATGTTGAGAGGCGTTTTCACGAACTCTCAGGGCTCCCATACGAGGATAAGTCAGCCGGCCTCCAAGAACAGCTGAAGGTGCTGAATGCCGAGCACGAGAATGCTTTAATCGAGCGCGAGAAGCTACGGGAGGAAATTCTGAAGGGCATAAACAACATTCTTATACCAATGAAAAAAGAAGCAGCCAAAATCTCCCAGCGTGAGGTAACTTTCCCCTACAAGGATGGCAAGGAATATCAGACCGTAGTCAGCTTTATCGAGAAGGAACTTGACTTTGGCCATCCACCCATCTATGTAACCTTCAATCCGGACGGCGTCAAGGTGGTCGGAGTCGGGGATGAACTATCAGCTATGCATGAAGTAGTCAATGTGATAGAAAAGCTTAGGACCAAAGCAAGGGAAAAACTTGACCTCATCATAAAGTCAAGGCACCCAGTCAAAAGTGAGCCTCCCCTGACTGTCAAGGTGATCGAGCAGGCCCCCTTCAAGCCAAAACTGGCTGAGAATCCTCCGCCTTTCCCAAAAAAGAAGCCAAAGTTTCTGAGCTTTGCGAGATAGCAAAATATCACAACAAGATACGAAAGCAACGCGTTGGACAACCAAAACTCTCAGAAGAGAAGAAACATAGCGCATGCTCTGGTTTCTGTCCCCGGGCTGACTCAGCGCACGCGTTCCTTACCGTTGATATAATTTTCTTGCCCACTCTCCCATGCAAGAAACTGCAATGAGAATTGAAGTAGAAGATGCACATGTTTCTTAATCCGACACCAAAAAGGCGAAAAGCAAGAAATTGAGTTGCTGGTGACTTCTGGGCCACAAAATATCCAAGGTTACTGCCGTCCGAGTAACTCTGAACTTTCATCCGTAATGTCAAGCTAATGCCTTCTCATCATCCGGCGATAAGTCAATAGCAAAGCCGAAAATAAAAATGTTCTTCACCAGATGAAGTACTTCCTCTCTGTGTGCCTCCTCCAGATTGATTTATTAACCGCAAATCTGCATGACATACTATGCCGCAGCTCCAAAATCCAGAAAAGATAGATCTTCGAATATGGGAACACCCAATATTAAGCTTTGAACGGGGGAGGCCCGTTCACATATTTTTAGAAGACGAAAAATTAGAAGCTTACTTGGGGGAAACAGTAGCCGCAGCGCTTTACGCTTCGGGCATAAAGGTCTATTCCAAGAGCATTAAGTGCGGACGACCTCGAGGCTTTTTTTGCGGCATAGGCAAATGCTCCTCATGTCTAATGCGTGCGGATGGAATACCCCACACGCGCATATGCATAGAACCGGTAAAGGACAAAATGAGGCTCACGTACGAAGAGAACCGAGGAGAAATACCTGCCTCAAACGTACCAGTCTTTGAGGAAAAAAAGATAAGCGTAGACTTGGTGGTTGTTGGGGGCGGACCAGCAGGTTTATCAGCCGCGGTTACGGCGGCAAACCTAGGCGTAGACGTTCTTGTGGTGGACGAAAATCCTAAAATTGGCGGGCAGTTGATAAAACAGACTCACAAATTCTTCGGTTCGAAGTCCACTTACGCTGGGATCAGGGGGATTGATATAGCCAAAACACTTCTAAACGAAATGCAAAAAGTTGACACCAAATATGCTTGTGAAACAAGCGTGATTGGGTATTACAATGGGAAAAAACACTTGTTGGCAGCTGTCCAAGACAATAGACGCCTTCTTGAAATAAGGACAGACGGGATTGTTGTTGCAACGGGAGCACGAGAAAATGTGCTTCTGTTCCCGAACAACGATTTGCCGGGGATCTACTGCGCCGGCGGGATTCAAACCATTATGAACGTATATGGCATAAGACCTGGGAACGATGCTTTGGTAATCGGCGCCGGAAATGTCGGAATGATAGTCGGCTACCAGCTGGTTCAATCGGGCGTCAACGTTAAAATGATTGTGGAGGCCGCCCCCAAGATCGGAGGCTATCTGGTTCACGCTTCAAAATTGAGGAGGTTGGGGGTTCCGATACTGACGAGACACACGATCAAAAGGGCTGAGGGAAAAAATCACGTTGAAAAAGTGACCATCATTGAGCTGGACGAAAACGGAGTGCAAATAGAAGGGACAGAGCAAGAAGTGGATGTCGATTTGGTTTGTGTTGCCGTAGGCTTGACGCCGTCATCAGAGCTGCTCTTTCAAGCGGGCTGCAAACAGGTTTACATGTCGGAGCTCGGCGGCCAAGTTGCCCTTCACAACGAGGACATGGAAACAACGATGGACGGCATATACCTTGCTGGAGACGTTTCAGGAATAGAAGAAGCCAACACCGCCATTATGGAAGGCAGAATAGCTGGGGCAAAAGTGGCCAGTCATTACGGCAAAAACAAGGACGAGGCTGTAAGAATTAGAAAAGAGTCCTTGGCCAGCCTCAAAGTGTTAAGATCCAGTCCATTTAGCGAGAAAGTCTTGAGAGGTAAAGAAAAGATTTCGGAACTTTGGAGGAAAACTGTGTGAAGAACTACGAAGAAACGGGAGTGTTAACTTCAGATCAGTTCAAACTCCCCACAAAGGCAAGGTTTGAAAGGGGGCCGGTGGCTGTAATCGAATGCGTGCAAAGGATACCTTGTGATCCTTGTGCCTACGTCTGCAGGTTCGGAGCAATTGAAAAAAGATCTATTATTGATCCTCCCGAGATCGAATACGACAAGTGTACCGGTTGCGGTGAATGTGTATCTGAATGCCCAGGTCTCGCCATTTTCATAGTGAATTCAAACTACAAGGAGGATGAGGCCACCATTACCATGGAGTACGAGTTCTTACCAACACCGAAGAAAGGTGAAGTCTATCAGGCTTTGGACAGGGAAGGGAAAGCTGTGGGTGAAGCCAGAATTGTGGCGGCGAAGATGAAGGGAAAGCAAACGTTTAAGGTTACAATTGCGGTCAAAAAACCTTTTGCGATGACTGTTAGAAACATCGGGAAGAGATTGAGATGAGCGATGAGAACATCGTATTTGTTTGCAGATGTGAAGACGTAACCTTAGAAGAGATTATGAGGGCCATTGAAGCCGGCTGCAAAGAGTTGGGAGACCTCAAACGGCTTCTCCGATGCGGGATGGGATCCTGTCAAGGCAGAACCTGTATGAAACAAATAGCCCAGACACTCTCGCAAAACACAGGTAGACCAATTAACGAATTGACGTTTCCCACAACTCGTCCTCCAATAAGACCAGTTCCGCTGGGCACATTTGTCGAAAAAGCACCAAAAGAAAAATGCTCTCAAGAAGGAAAATGCAGAGCTTGATTTTGACTCTCAATCTAAAAAGATTAATTGACATCGAAGCGGGAACAATTGAATTCATCGATCTTTATCGAAGTTTTGTCTTTGGTTATAATCTCGGTGATTATCTTCCCAGTTATCGGAGCGAGGGCGACCCCATTTCCACAATGCCCAGTAGCAAGGAAGAGACCTTCCACATTCGGCACTTTTCCAAGAATAGGCAGATCATCACCAGAATACGGCCTAAAACTGGCAAAGGTTCGAAGCACGTTGACTTGTCTGAGATACGGAAGAAATTTTAACGAACGACTTGCTATAAGCTTAAGGTCTGGTAGTGCGGTTCGATTGTCGAATTCAGCGAAGTCTCGGCTGCTACCTATTAGCCAATGTCCGCTTTTTGTTTGGCTCAGCACGCTTGCTACTCCCCGCCTGATCCGAGGATCTCCAGATTTCCTTGTAGAGTCCGAACAGACTGATGTTGTCAGATAATCAGCATCCAGTATAAGTCTGAAGCGAGAAGGAGGCATAGCGTCGGTCACAAAAAGCTGTCCCCTCTGAGGTCTAATTGGCAATCTTAAATCCCCTATTCCTTCAATTAGAGGTGACCATGCCCCCGCGCTGATTACTGCGCAATCGGTTATCACCTTCCCTTTATCCGTGACTACAGAATCAACCCGTCCGTTTTTTAGAACAACTTTGTTCACCTGTGTATACGTGTTAATCTTCGACCCTAATGTTTTGGCTGCTTCAGCAAAAGCGTGGGTGAGTTTTAGAGGGTTCACCATAAAATCTTCTGAGCATAACGATGCTT
The DNA here is from genome assembly GCA_964509945.1 of uncultured Candidatus Bathyarchaeia archaeon. Classification (GTDB taxonomy): domain Archaea; phylum Thermoproteota; class Bathyarchaeia; order Bathyarchaeales; family Bathycorpusculaceae; genus CAZDZM01. The sequence continues at coordinate 223 of CAZDZM010000045.1, read as the reverse complement.
CCAGAATCTCTGTGGAAAGAGAAGGTTCAAGTTTTCTCAGTCTATCCCCCTCAATCAACTTTACATTTACTTTCGATCTTCGCAATTTTTTTGAGTGCTCCCTGAGAACTGGCAATTGTTGTTTCTCGGTTGCACAGACCATTGAACCGCATTTATCTAGTTCAAAATCGATGGGAAGCTCTTCCAGTCCTTTGTACAGTTTCTGACTTTCCAAGACCAGATC
>CAZDZM010000044.1:0-11785 GCA_964509945.1 uncultured Candidatus Bathyarchaeia archaeon | reverse complement strand
ACAGTAGGTTACAGCCAGAAGGCTTGAAAGCATTCTTTATGATAATAACTCTTTTCTGTTCCAGTAAAGTTCTTTACTGTAACCTCTTGGCCTTGTTCTATTGGGTCTCCACATTCATTGCACAAAAGTGCTTTGTTCTTACTTTCTGAATACACTTTTTTGAGTTTCTCGCATTGGAGTCTTAGCTCGGAGATTTCACCCTTCAGCATTTGTAACTTAATCAATGTAACTTCTATCTTTTCTCTTGTTGCGAGTTGCTCATCCCCGTTAGTATGTTCAAAGATTTCTGTTTTCTTGATCAATTTCTTAACCTAAACGCTTTAACACAAGATGCGTTACATTTCAATAGATAATACTTTATTTCTATAACCATAATATTCCTAAAACTCAATTTGTCTACCCATTAGATAGAAAGAACTGAGCAATGGCATAAGCACCGCATAGAATAGATAAAATGCTCTGTAACTCCAGTTTTGGCATATTTGTATGATTGGAAGCTGTTGCGAAGATAAGAGCGTCAAACAAACATAGCGAAAATGTGACAGTTAGGAGCAATTAAATCGCGTAAATTGTTTCTCTTTCAATTTTCTCAACCTGAAGGATTCTTCGTCTGTTATCCAATTGGTCGATCAGTCACTACTAATGATTCTTAATTAAACGGTAAGATGGGGATCACCATAGTTGCTCTGCCCAAGATGATGAACCTAACAGTGACTGAAACGGTTTCTTTATATCCTAAAAATTACGATAAGAACCTATTGAGGCTGTCCAATTTGAAGGCCCTAGCTTGTCCTTTATGTGAATTAGCTTTGGAAAAGGAGAAGATATACTACGAGGATAAATCTTTCATTGTTTTGAGAACTAAAACGCTGAAGGGGCACAGAGAGCGGATTATGATAGTCAGTAGGCAACATGAACATACGATACCATACAAGGCTTATGAACATGCCTTAGATCTAATTTCTAAGATAGGTAGAAAGGTTTTCAGTTATACCCCTAAATTTGCGATTTTGGATACAACCTTTGCCACCATAAATGATCATTGGCATTTAGTTGCTACAGACCTCGATCCGAAAAGCGAAGATTTCAACCAGATTCTAGCCACAAAATGGATCAAAGTCATAGACAACACTATTACAGAGGAAGTTGAAATCTAGCCTTTTCAGAATTATCACTGCAGATTTCTAACCATTACTACTCTCATTCAAAGAAGGCAATTATCCCCTTAATATTTGCAGAGAAAAGATCTTGCCAGAACCAGCAACTCATAAACCAATCGAAAGTAAGAAATAATACGTAGCATAATTTTTTCAGAAGTGGAAAGGAGGAGACAAAGTTGGATGAGATCTTAGAGCTATTGGAAAAGACTACGAGGAGATCGCAAAAAATCTTTGATGAAAGCAAAGATTCAGGCTACAAACAAATAGAAATATATGAGAACATACTGAAATCGAAAGAAACTTCTGAACTCCAAAAAGTTAAGGCCTTGCTAGGCAGGATGCTTGAATATGACCGCTTGGAAAGGTTATCTTCCCAATTGAGCCTTTTGTATATCCTCCAAATGTTTGCTTTTAAAGTCAAGGTCATAAAGATTTCAATAGACAATATCAACGAGCAGCTTGCAAAATCTGGGGTTTTGGAGAAGACTAAAGATATTGAAGACATCAAGAACAACATCGATATGCTAAGGATCCTTCTAGAAGCTCAATATGAGTCGATTAAAGAAATCGGAGAGAACCGCAGCAAAGATTTAGCTTACGTTTCTTAAAGCTGAAAAGTTTAATTCCAGAATGAAGCATCGTGTGCGCTCTCATTTTATTGGAAAATAGCGGCAAAGTCATTTCGCTTCGATGATTATGAATGAAAGCCAAATGTCCAATCTATAATATTGCAGTTTTCTTACATAAAAGAGAGGATTCCTACATAATTCAACATCACGAAGAATCTCCCAATTGAAAGAGACGTTATGACGTCATAAAGTAGACATTTTATTTATAGAATCAGTAAAGAGATGGGAGTAAATATGTGGAAGTAAAACCCTTAAAAACGGGCTTCGAATTAGTAAATGCCAGAGCGGCCGTCGTCTAGCTGGTTAGGACACAAGCCTTCCAAGCTTGCGATCCCGGGTTCAAATCCCGGCGGCCGCACCACAAAGCCGTACAAGTGCGAAGATGCAGATTTAATATTGCTCATCATGGGCGCCATCACCAGCGAAGGCAAGATGGTTGTGAGCGCACCACAAAGCCTTTACCGAATCTTTCTCTTTAGGAGATTTCACCTTTTTTCTTCACTTAGTGATTTTCGTCTTTAGGTGAAAGTATCGATGGAATCAGTAGATTTGGTAACAACCTTGATGCCTCTCCGAGCCCGCACCATTTGTCGGTCATCGGTTTTAACAAGCCGGGTTTTGCGACGACAATTTTTTAAAGAGATTAAGGAGAGTGAGAAAAATCAATCTCGCGCGCGTGAAAAAATAGTAAAATAGTTTGTCTTTTCCTATCATAGCGCGCGTGCATGGGAGAATTTGGGAGTTCCATATCACTTGATCTCTCGAGCTTCCTAGCGCGCACGCTTGACTTAATAGCGTAACTCTAATTACGGTAATATAATGCTAGGACACGTTCAGATATCAAATTCCGAAATATTCCAATAACGGAAGCAAGCATCTTATAACTTAATACAGTAGATACATTGGGGTTCGAAATGGAACTGAGAAAGCGCGACAAAATGAACCGACAACTGACTTCAAAAATCATAGAGAACTCGAACAAGGTAGTGAAAAACGCATTTCACTTTAGCCAATGGATGATCATACGCCAAGGAAACGACTGTTACTAAGCTGTGGACTCGCTTATTTTGGTATGCAGTCAGAACTCATCAACAAGTGTAAAGTATACTCGCCTGTTAAATTTGCCCTTGTTCTCAGTTTTAAGCAATCTTATCTGCCCAACTTCCTTCAAATTTTTAACGTGAGTTCCCCCGTCAGCCTGCTTGTCCAAGCCAACTATCTCCACAATCCGCAAGCGGGCGACATCTGGCGGGAAAGCCTCAGCCATCTTTATCACACCAGGAATTTTCAGGGCTTCCTCCCTCGGGAGTTCATACCACTTAACGGGAATATCTTTTCCAAAACACTCGTTAGCCTTACCTATGTACTCCTCAAGGATCTCCCGATCAAACTTCTCCAAACTAAAATCAAAACGAACCTTATCCTCCTCAAGCTGGTTACCAGTAACTAGGGCACCAGTACCAGTACACAAAAGAGAAGCAAACAAATGAGCCGCCGTGTGGCTCCGCATAAGCTTGTACCTACGCTCCCAATTCAATGCACAGTGAACCTTGTCTCCGTCTTTTAACCCGGCATGATCAACCTCATGCGACACCTCTCCAGAAAACTTGCCAACATAAACAACATCGTAGGCTTCACTCCCCTTGAAAATCTTCCCTGTATCCCACGGCTGACCCCCACCTTTAGGATAAAAAATAGTCTGGTCCAAAACCACATACTTCCCCTCTTTAACAGAGGCAACAGCCGCCTCGCATTCCTTAAGATAACTATCTTCCAGATATAGCAACCTAGACATACTCTCAACCGAGAATGCTAAACAAGGCCATAATACTTAAAGATTACTCGCTGTGCGCCGCCTCCAATTTTCTGACAGCCTTAACCGCCCATTCTGAATCTTCCAAAAGTGCCCGCCCCACAGCCACCAAATCCACCATCCCTTCCCGTATCAAGCTGTCGGCATACTCAGGCTCCCTAATCCCACCGACGCCGATAATAGGCCCATTCACCACCTTCTTTATCCGCTGAGCCTGATGAACAAAAAAACCCTGCTTGCCCTGAAGCTGCGCTGCGCGCGCTCTACTCCCACACAAGCCTCCTGACACATCAATAATGTCTACTCCAACCTCCTCAAGCTTAACAGCCAACTTCTTAGAATCCTCAAGCTGAATCCGGGCTAAGTCTAAATCATCCGCACCTAAACGATAAAGAAGAAGCCGCCCTTTCACCTTCTCTACAACCCTTTCAACAACCTCCAAAGGAAACCTCATCCGATTCTCTAAAGAACCCCCATATCTATCCCGCCGCTGATTAGTCAAAGGCGAAAAGAACTGGTTAATGAGAAAACCATGGGCACCATGCACCTCAACTCCATCAAAACCAGCTTTCATGGCCCTTTCAGCAGCCATGGAAAAGGCATCAATCAAGTCTTCAATCTCTTCACCTCGCAGCTCCCGAGCAGTTTCGTTTGCTGAAGGCGCAACAGGATCTATGCTTGTCAATTCTTTGTTGGCCCTTCTTCCAGCATGATTAAGCTGAATTACAACGGGCGTACCAGTGGCATGGACTCTGCTTGAAAGTCCTTCCAACCCAGCAATCAATCTATTGTCGTATATTCCCAACTGTCGTTCAGCCATCTTCCCAGCAACCACTACAAAAGTATGCTCAACCACCAAGAGCCCCAAAGCCTTTGAACGTTGAACGTAATGCTTAATAACTTCATCAGTCACCACGCCGTCAAAACCAGCCAACCCACTATACATGGGAGGCATCACAATCCGATTCTTAAGCAATAAACCCTTCACTTCCAACGGCTCCAACAAACCAACCAAGTAAACATCCCTTGACAATCATCAAACAAATTCACCTAAAAACTTTTCACTCAGAGCGAAAAACACATCGATTTCTACATTAACTCCGGCTCCACATCCTCACCCTAAACCAAAATAAAAACAACACTATTTCGCATCAAATAGGAATTCAATGAAAAAACATAGAAGGAGGTCCATCCGTATTGGTAGCTTTTCGGGTCAAAACCAATAGGATTTATATGATGGTACTTGTGCTGCTGAACGGGCTACCAGAATGGCTTTCATAGGCGAAGCTAAACGGATAAACTACGGCGGATACCACATAAAACCAAAAATTTAATGAACCAACTTCTTGTCTATATCCACCAATTGCATATCACTATTGGACTCGCCTTCATCTGCACAGCCCAAAACATGATTACAATAAGGACAAACATTCACGAGCTTAGGCTTTCCACCGCTAAAATCAATGATAACCAAAGGCCTGCTGGAAACCTTCCTACAACTAGGACAAGAAATAGCCATGTTGTTCTCCATCGAACCTTTGGAACGTGCATCGACGGATTTCTCTTCCTGTTTAGCAACATGCTTATCATTGCTCCTTCTGAACAAATCCAAACCCAAAACAATAAGACTCAAAGCCATAGGCAACCCCAGACAAACGAAAATGACGCGCGAAAAAGCCCAGTAAGGATTAGCCCAATCAAAGCTAAACTTCAAACCAAAATGGTAAAGATCTCCATGAACGATTCCGTCAATTTTGATAAAAAAAAGCAAAACAAAAATGGCGCTAACAATCCATAGAACAAGAACAATTTGTACAAGCCGGTAACTCTTCAGCAAACTCTCTAGACTCATTAGTCCAAACCCTAATGAAAGACTATCAAGGGATAACAAAAACATTACGAACAAAAAATCCTAATCCAAAAACAAAACTAAGACATCACCTCTAACAGGAAAAAACTAATCTCCTTAAGAACAAATATAAACAATCATAACAGCGCAGCGTGGCAAAAAATGAGCCTTACAACAAAACAAATTGCCATCCAGCGGATCCAAGCACTGTTCCAAAAGGCAAAAGAAACTTACCATCTAGACCCCCGCCTAGCCCGACGCTACATGGAACTGGCAAGGAGAATAGCTATGGCCGCCAAAATCCGCCTACCAACAAAGTACAAACGCCAAACCTGTAAAAACTGCAAAACCATCCTCATACCAGGCGCAAATTGCCGCGTAAGAACAAGACAACAAAGAGAACCCCACATGGTAATCACATGCTTGGACTGTGGTCATCGAACTCGCATACCACTAAAAGCCAAGAAGGAGAAACCAAGACCATGAATCAACTAACCACAAAAATGAAACGGCACATAAAACACAAGCTGAAAGATGAAAAACCAACCATATGGATCGGTAAAGACGGCGTCACATCGCAACTCCTAAAAGAGATTGAAAAGCAGCTGGAAAAGAAGAAAATGATAAAAATGAGGATCCTGAAAACAGCGCTCCAAAACAAAAGCGCAGCAGCAATTGCCGCAACAGCCGCAGAACAAACAGGGGCATCTCTAGCGGAAGTCAGAGGCCACACTTTCATGCTTTATAAAAAACATAAAAAGTGAAAGCCTTTATGTTGATGCAAAGTTGTCGGGCCCTATTAAAAAGAAGATCTGAACACCCCACTTCTTGTCTACTCTGCTCTGAAGTACGCGCATTTCCCTAAATTTTATATGTTGTGTAACATAACCGAAATGTTGAGAGGGGCCAGTATTGTCAAAGGTTACAGGTTCTGCGCTTAGAACGACGAATAAAAGAACCATCGAAAAGGTAGAATGGCCAAAAGGAGCCCAGTGTGCGGTAAGCTTAACCTTCGACTATGATGCTCAAACATTGTGGAGTTCATTTGGGGTGGACAAACTTGTCCCGATATCCGAAGGAGAATATGGGGCTAGGGTCGGGATTTGGAGATATCTTGATCTACTGGATAAGTGGGACATTAAGGGAACATTTTTCGTTCCTGGCTTGACTGCTGAGAGGTATCCAGAAAGCATCAGAGAAATAGTAAGAAGAGGACACGAAGTAGCGCACCATGGATACACGCATGAAGACATCAGCAAGTTGAGCCCGGACGATGAAAGAGGCGATTTTGAAAAGGCCATCTCAATACTCATGCGACTGACTGGCAAAAGGCCGGCGGGCTTTAGAGCGCCAGGAGGAGAATTCAGTTCAAACACCATTGATATTTTGTTAGAAAAAGGTTTCATCTACCACAGTACATGCGGCGCCGATGATATTCCATATAGGTGGGAAATCAATGGGAAGAAATTGGATCTCCTCGAAATTCCATTTCAATGGATGTTGAGTGACGCTGTACATTTCCTATTTTCACTCCAGTGGGGACCAGGGCATATATCTTCTCCAACCAAGGTTTACGATATATGGTCAAGTGAATTCGATGGAATCTACGAGATGGGAAGGCTCTTCTGCCTTTGCTGTCACGATTTCATCATAGGGAGACCGAGTAGAATAAAGTTGTTAGATAAACTCATTAGGCACATAAAAGGCTCTCCTGGGGTTTGGTTCGCAACGTGCGATGAAATAGCAACATATTGGAAGAAGAAATACTGGGAACAATAACTCCAATAAATTTTGCTCATTTCATTTCTGAGCGGTAGACTTTTGCCTAGCTGTTCTACAGATAATAGCGCGCGCGCTTTCGCTGAGCTTCTTGCAGCACTCTACAGGTTTCATGTTCCTAACTATAACTAGACCTTCCGCTTGTCTAACCTTAAAGCTCTCCCTTGTTAAGGCGTGGGGCTTCTGAAACAAGACCGCCAGTCAAGAACAAAGTGGAGAAAAAAACGTTTGATCCCTTCTATACCAGCATAGCTCATCAGTTCCTTCAGCAGTTTCCAGCGCAGAACCGCTCAAGAAAATCTTTCACGTTCAACCCTTGCTAATCATGCCGACTTCGATGTCCCTTCAGAACAGACATCGAAACCTCCTTTAACAATTTCAAAGGTTCAATAAAAGCGGAACTGTGGACCACAAAAAAGAAAAAAAGGGAAGAATATGAGGCGAAAGAAAGTTCGCTTCCAGAGAACTTTTATATTGGGCTTCATGATTTTAGTGAAGGAAAAGCCAAGAGGATAAGAAATCTTGACAACACCTCATGATGTCCCTGTTTCCAAATTCATCGAAAAACTAGCCAAACACCTAAAAGAAAACACAGACGAAGTGCAACCACCCACTTGGGCAAGCCTCGCAAAAACCGGTGCCCACGTAGAAAAACAACCCCAAAACCCAGACTGGTGGTACACCCGCTGCGCCTCAGTGCTAAGAAAAATCTATATTCACGGGTCCATTGGCGTAGAGAAACTGAGAGGGGACTACGGCGGAGGTAAAGACTTCGGCGTCAAACCAAACCATGCGGTAAAGGCAGGCGGAGGTTCAATCAGAAAAGCCCTCCAACAACTCGAAGCTTCAGGTTTCATCGAAACTATCAAACCCAAAGGAAGAAGGATGACCCCAAAAGGCAGGAAACTCCTCCAAGAAATCGCCGAAGGCATCCAAAAGGAAATGATAAAAACACAAGCAGAGCTCAAAAAATACCAAGAAGGCGATTAGAATGTCAGACGAAGAGCTGGAAGAACTTCGTAGAAAAAAACTTCTGGCACTGCAACAAAAAGTGGCTGAGGAACAAAGGCAAGCTCAGGCGGAACAACAACTAGAACTTCAAAAACAAGCCCTCTTAAGGAAAATTCTAACACCAGAAGCTAGGCAAAGAATAACGAACCTGAAAATGATCAAACCGGAATTCACAGATCAGCTGGAATTACAACTAATACAACTGGCGCAGACGAGAAAACTGCCCATACCATTAACTGACGAGCAACTAAAACAAATTCTAATCCAACTCCAAGCCCAAAAACATGAACCAAAAATAAGAAGGATATAAGATATGGCCCGAAACAAACCTACAGCGAAAAAACGAAGACTGGCCAAAGCAACCAAACAAAAAAAGGCGGTTCCCACTTGGGTCATGATGAGAACAGAAGGGAAAGTTAGAACAAACCCTAAAAGAAGGAGACGCTGGCGAACGAGAAAAATAAAGGCTTGAGGAGAACACACTTATGAAAAAAGAAAATGATGAAGAAGAACAAGAAGACATAGCTGAGACTTCTGAAGAAGCAGAATCCGAGGCTGAAGAAGAACAGAAAGAAATCCTCGAAGAGGCAGATCAAGAAGCAGTTGAAGCTAAGGCAGAGGTGGAAGAACCAGAGCTTGTCGAGGAAGAAAAAGCCAAACCTCCACTGAAAAAGAAGAAGAAAAAGGAAGAAGTGGAAATAGTTGAGGAAAGAACCTACACAATTCCGCTACGCAGAGCATGGATCATGCCGCCGAATAAGAGAGCACCCAGAGCCATGCGAATAATCAAGAGCTTCGTAACCAAACACATGAAACTAGAAACCCAAGTAAAAGAAGAGGAAGAAACACCAAAGAAGTTAGTCATAACCAATGAAGTAAACCGAAAAGTTTGGAGCAAAGGCATAGAAAAGCCTCCGCGGAAAGTTCGAGTAAGAGCGGCAAAAGATAAAGAAGGCAACATCACTGTTTACTTGGCTGAAGGAGACTAATCTTTGGCCGTTTACTTATCCAGCATCGCCGGAAGCGCAAGCCTTGGCGTATACTCGCTGGTGACAGACCAAATAGTTATAGTCCCAAAACTGGTTATAACAAAAAAGGCTGAAAAGCTCGCAGAATGGCTAAAAGTCAAGCTAATACAAGCTTCAATCAGCGGTTCCGTCCTCATAGGCGCATTGGCATGTGCAAACTCTAACGGAATTTTGCTTCCACACTCTATAAGAGAAGAAGAACTTAACGTAATAAGATCCGTTTTCAAAGGAAACATAACCATTATGGATACCAAAAAAACCGCATATGGAAACATTATCCTCGCAAACGACCACGGCGCGATCGTTGACCCGCGTATAAAAGCACCAGTCATAAAGCAAATCTCTGAAACACTAGGCGTTGAAGCCGTACCCGGCGAAATCGCTGGACTGCCATATGTAGGGTCCCTGGCAGTTGCCACAAACAAAGGTACACTGGCGCATCCATTGTTAGGAGATTCTGAAAGAAAACTTCTAGAGGAAATGTTGAAAGTTCCCGTTGAGGTGGGGACAATCAACTGTGGAATTCCATACGTGAAAACTGGCTTAATCTGCAATAGCTATGCAGCCGTGGCAGGTTCCTTAACAACAGGCCCCGAGATGTTTATAATTGGGAACGCATTGGATGTCGTGAAGGGAGATGAATAAAATGAAAGTCTTCAGAGTGATAGGCGAAATTCAAAAACCAAAACTACAAACTTCTTTTAAAAAAGAAGTCGTAGCTACAAAACCTGAGCATGCCTTAGAAAAAGTCTATGCCGAACTAGGTAGCAGGCACCGCGTAAAGAGATTTCAAGTAAAAATAGCGAAGATTGAAGAGATTCCACCACAAGAAATAGAAAATCCGGTGTTAAGAAAATTAGTAACTGGGGAATAAAATTGACGAGTAGAATCAAAAGTGAAGAGGAACTCCGCAAACTAAGCGTTGAACTACGCTTTCTCGAACAGACTGCCGATGCACTTCAATCAAGGATAGGCATGGTAAACGCTGCCATAACAGACCTAACTTACGCAAGCATGACGTTGGAAGGCATTGAAAAAGAAAAAGAAAATTCGGAGCTTCTGTTGCCAGTAGGCGGTAACTCCTACATAAAAGCAAGACTTGAAACTCCGGACAAGATAATTGTTGGAATGGGCGCAGGCGTTTCAATGGAAAAAACGTTGGCAGAAGCTAAGACAATACTCAAAGGTCGTCTAGATAGCCTACAAAAAACTCGCTTGTCACTGGAGCAGCAGTTTGCCCAAGTTGCCGAAAAAATCAACGAAGACAGAAACCTCCTTAACAGTCTATTGGCCGAAATCAGACAGGGGAAACCTTCTAAAAATGTTTGAGAAGCTTAAATCCGGGTTAAAAGGCCTTATAAATAAAGTAACCACAACCGAACTTAAGGCAGAAAACCTGCGGTTAACCCTTTCAGAATTTAAAATAAGCTTGGTAGAAAATGATGTAGCCTTTCCCGTGGCAGAACGAATATGCGATGAACTGGAAAGACGCCTAGATGGGGTTCAAATAAAACGACTTGAAGATCGCAGAAAAATTATAGAAGAAAACCTGCGAGAAGTACTTTTAGAGATAATGCTATCAAACAACAAACTAGATCTACTCAAGAGCATTGAAGAAAAACGCCAAAAAGATGAGCCATTTGTAATAGTATTTGTCGGGATAAACGGCACCGGAAAGACCACAACCATCGCCAAAGTGGCACAATTTCTAAACAAAAACGGCTATTCTGTTGTTCTCGCCTGCAGTGACACTTACCGTGCGGGTTCCATTGAACAGTTAGAAGAGCATGCCAGACGTTTAGGAATGCGTATGATCAAACACAAGTACGGTGCAGACCCAACAGCTGTAGCCTATGACACGATAAACCATGCTAAAGCTCATGGAATAAACGTTGTTCTAATTGATACCGCTGGCCGAATGCAGACAAACCAAAACTTAATGAACGAACTTGCAAAAATCAAACGCATAATAAACCCGGATCTAACTGTTCTAACCGTTGATTCGCTCACAGGAAATGACGCTGTAATGCAAGCGGAGGAGTTTCACAAAAGCATTGGCATAGATGCAACAATACTGACCAAAGTGGATGCTGATGTCAAAGGCGGTTCAGCCTTGAGTGTGGCCTACATAACCAAGAAACCAATTTTGTTCATAGGAACTGGACAGAGGTATGAAGATTTAGAAGAATTCAACCCAGAAAAATTCGTACAAATGATAATAAAATAGTCATTTAAGTTGTTTATTTCTCAATTTTCTTCATAAATGATCTAAATTCTTTCAAATTAACTGGAATAAGAACTGGTCTCTTAAGAAGTTCACAAGGCCACCGTTCACATTTATCGCAGTATTTAACTTCTCTTTCTTTGGCACACTCTTTCCTTTTATTCAACCAGACTTCTCTCTCTGTAAGGAAATTTTTGAGACCTTTTTCCTTGATTTGCCTCATGTTGCTCCAGTTATCCAAAAACCAAGAACTGCTTTCTAATTTTTCAGCTTTGAAGAAGTCGAAGAACTT
>CAZDZM010000043.1:0-11875 GCA_964509945.1 uncultured Candidatus Bathyarchaeia archaeon | reverse complement strand
CTGAAACGCAGTTAAAATGAGAGTCTTCCTAATAAACTTATCTTTTCAGTTGTTGTAGCGAATTCTGAGCAACTGTGGGTCTTTTTCTCTTTAATGTTTCACTTTGTTGTAGAGGGCTTTTCTTTTATTTCTAGGACAAGCGGAGGAACTGTGGTCTTCGTGTCCAACTCAACGTTGAATAAACCTTCGAGGATGCCTGTCCAAATTTCTGTCTCGTTGATGAAAGGTGTTTTTATTAGAATGTATTTATCTTTCAAATAGAAGTCGCCAAATCCTTGCACCCTTAGGCGTTTGAAAACCTCTTTCCAGCTTTCACGATTTTTTGGCAGAATGCCTGAAGTTGTTTCCATAGAGATTTTCATAGTTTCACCAAGTTTCCTTCCAATTCCGCGCCGTTTCTCCATTGGAATTTGCTGGATTAAAATGTCTAACAATTCTACGTTCACGAAAGCCATGCGGCTTATGCCACAATAGTACTCTCCAGGGAAGCGCCAATCATGAATCATCATGCTCCTGTAGATATCGAGCATCTTTGAAATCAGAGGTTTTATTCCAGGTTCTTTTCCTTCTTGTATTAGGGAGTCGATGAATTCTCTTTCTTCTTTTTCCAGAATTATTGTTGTTCTTTTTGCTTTTTCTCCATTCTTGTTTACGATTTCTTCGAGTTTTCCCTTTTTCTCTTTTTGCATAGCCTTTATATTTCTGAGCATATTTTATATGCCTTTCTGAAAGCATATAAACCAAATAATATTTAATAGTGGCCAATGAGAATTTTAGAGTTGCCGATGACGAATTTACTTGGCTGAAAAGGTGATGCACCCTGGGGTATCTGAGGCAGAACTTCCGTTTATGTTCATCCCAAGGCCCTGTTTTTAATTAAGCGTAATATAAGTGCCAAACCGATAATAAACAGGATTAATCCGGAAAGAATCGATACCGCATAGTTTAATTCAAGGACGTTTAGAAGTAAATAAACCATGTAAGTTGGTCCAGCAAAAGTTAAAAAGGCCCCCAGCAATACCAAAAATGTTAGTTTGAATCTCGAGCCTGCAAGAAGCTTTGCAGCTTTTTCGCTTTTCTCTTTTTTTTCAGTCACGTTTTCACGTTCCCGTAATCGTTTTAGATTCAATGTTTTCTCTTATAACCCTTCCTTTATTTCGTTTCCTAAGGCTTTCATTAAAAATTTGAAAGCGGCAAAGGCAGCTCCTCGATCAGCCTTGAAACCGGTTGTTGCACCTAGTAAGCATAAACCTTCAAGCCCTCGCTCTTTTGCAAGTCCCAACGTTAAGCCTGTGCCCCCAACAATCCTACCTTTACTATACAATACTGCTCCCTTTTCCATGAACTCCATCGCAAGCCTTGGCGAAGTGGCAGCCACGTAAACTTGCGCTTTCTCTTCAGTAATCGGCACTCCCCCAATGGTTACAATGAAGCGGCACCCTAATTTTTCAACAAAATCTAGTATTTCGCTGCAGACATAATAGTGGGCAACAACATCATCAAATGACGGTTGAGTTTCTCCAGTCATTATAACGAAATTATTTTTCCCCAAGGCTGCAGAGTAAAACTCGTATCTGGGCAAGTGGCAGATTCCTTTTGAATTAACTGACACATAATCTGGAAAAGAAGGAGAATACAGCTCTGCAAAAGCTTTTGCTTCGCAAAACTTTATTAAAAGGTGAGCGGCAATCTTGCCAACATTCCCAAAACCTGGAAGTCCTTGTACAAAAATTGGGTTTTCAAGGGATGGATTGAACATCAGCCGCAAATACGGTTTATTCATGTATTAGGCACCAACTCTACAAATACTATTTGGGCACTAAAATGTTTTGTTAGATTCATACTAGAAAGAAACTGTTAATATTGGGATTGTGCTATTAGTAAAAAAGATCACGAAAGCGTCAAGTAGGATAAACTTAGCGGGGTGGGGTAGCCAGGATTAACCCGCTGGGCTCATAACCCAGAAATCGGTTGTTCAAATCAACCCCCCGCTACCAAAATGGAATCACAAGGCAGAACCCAGTTCTTGCTTTATCAAGTTTCAATAAAGCATACTAGATAATTCTAATCCTGCTTCAATCACTCCTTGTATGAAAGTCATTAAGGCCGTCTTCTTCAAAATTGATTTTTCTCGTTGATGGTCAGTTTTTATAAAGATTGCGCATTTTTGCTTCTACATGTTTTTGTCGAAGACTTGTCTTCACTACGCTGAGGAAAAAGATTTTAGCGCGTGACTTGGTAATAAATTATATAACTTCACGGTTAAGATGCATAATGTATGAAAGTGAGTTATAATTGAAAGCTATTACTGCGCAGAATGCTTTACTTTCAGTGACTGTCAATCCATTACTCAAATCTATCGTCAATCGCTTTGACATAGAATGTCCGAATGATGGTAATCTGCTATTGAACTCTTTAAAGAATTTTTTGGGCGAACCAATTTCCCTCTGCCCAAAATGCCAACAGGTAAGCCGCAAGATTGCCGCACCATTTTATGAGCTTGGGAGTCGCCTCATGAGAGCAGACAAAAGCTTCATGCGTAGCCAGTTCCTAGACAAGCAGTATGGTGAAGCATGGCTTAGGGGCTTTGGTTTAACGATGAAAGGTCTAGAAAAGTATGGTGTTCGCGTGCCTTTTACCCCCGCTGGGCCTTTTGAAATAGTTTGGAACTTCACGTATCAATGTAATCTGAAGTGCAAGCATTGTTATGAGAATGCTGGCGGGGAGAAACGTCCAGAGCTATCGACGGAAGAGGCAAAACAAGTATTGGATATACTTTCAAGGCTGGCTGGCATAGGCTTGCCAGCCCTCTCCTTCAGCGGAGGCGAACCTCTTGCGAGAAGAGACTTCTTCGAACTCGCCGCCTATGCAAGGAAGCGTATAGGTTATGTAAGCATAGCCTCGAATGGGACACTCATCACGAGGGATAATGCAAAGAGAATCAAGGATGCTGGAATAGACTATGTGGAAATAAGCATTGATGGGGCAACCCCCGAAGTGCATGATGATTTTAGGGGTATACCCAAGGCATATGAAAGAGCCATGAACGGTGTTAAAAACTGTAAAGAGGAAGGTATAGACACATGTATTGCTACGGTTTTACATAGAGACAATTTGGCTGAGCTTGAAAAATTAATATCGCTGACGAAACAATTGGGAGCAAGGTTCATGCACTTTAACTACATACCGACTGGAAGAGCAAAGGCGTATGCTGAATTAGATTTAACTCCCGACGAGAGGTATAATCTACTTGAAACTATTGGAAAAGAGATAATCACACTATACTTACAAGCAAAAGAAGAAGAACTGAAGCGTGGAAAGTCAAATGTGAAAGTTGACAGATTTTTTAGCACCTGCCCTCAATATGCAAGCGTAACAAAAGAAATTTCACAGAGGCACCGTGAAGACTTCATGGTTGAAGCTCATTATGGAGCTAAAAAGGGAGTTGAAAACGTTGCAGATTTTTTGGGTGGATGCGGCGCCGGGCGACTATACTGCTGTCTTGAACCTAACGGGGATATAAAACCGTGCGTTTTCTTCCCAACAGGCAAGGATACGGTTCTTGGTAATATATTAAAAAATGACTTCGAAGAGATATGGGACAACAATAAGCTTCTATGGAAACTTCGTATAAGGGAAGACTTAGAAGATTACATTGTTAACGGAAAAAGGATCGGTTGTGGAACCTGCCCAGACAAGTACATATGCGGAGGATGTCGTGCAAGAGCCTACAGCTACTTCAATGGCAACGTGAAAACGCCGGACATAGGCTGTATTCACAATAAGCCTTTGTGGGAGAAAATAGTTGGAAATAAGTCATAGTTGACGTCTGTCTTTTATCTCAAGCTTTGCCCTTCTCTTCTTTTCCGAAGTATTTTGTCCATTTAAGTTTACGTGGATCCCTTCCAAATTCTAAAGAGCTCTTTTTGCATCTGCCTGAACAGAACCACAAAGTTGACCCGTCGTTCTTGACATACATCATGCCGGTGCCGGCTGAAAATTCTCTACCGCAAAATGAACATCTTCTAGGCTTTGGCATAAGTGGTTCCTCTAGAAATCTTTGTTTTATCTGGTGATTTTCTTTGCTTCTCTTTCAGTTTCTCTAAGCATTAACATATCTTGAATCCTGACTGGACCTTTAACATTCCTCGTTATTATGCGTCCTTTATCTTTTCCCTCCAGGATGCGAACCCTAACCTGTGCGATTTCGCCCGTAACGCCTGTACGTCCAATGACTTGAATTACTTCTGCCGGTGTAAGCGCTCCTTCTGCAGCTGCCTTTTCTTCCTTGCTCATCAGAGGGCTCCTCTTTTCATGTTCTCAATTCGTGTGATGATTTCTTTAATCAATCCTGCGGCTTCTCCTTCTTTAATGATGCATACTGAAGCGGCTGGAACATCTATACCTACTGCATTGCCTATCTTTTCTTTGCTTGGAACAAACACGTAGGGAATTTTTCTTTCTTCGCAAAGAAGGGGCAAATGCGCAACAACTTCCGGTGGATCAACATCCTCAGCTATGACTACGAGTTTCGCTTGGGCTCTCTCAATAGCCTTTGTCGCTTCGTTAGTACCTTTCCTAACGATGCCTGTCTTCGCAGCTATTTGTAGGGCTTCATAGGCCGCATCTACGATTTCTTTCGGGGTTTCATATTTCACATAAAATGGCTTGGACATAAGCCTCACCCTTCAAAGGCACAGTCTTATCAACACTTCTTGTTTATGAAGCTTTCGACTAAAATTGGATGTCTGGAAACTTCAACACCCAATTTACATAGAAAAGTTTAAATAAACTAGCACGTTGACCTTCTTACTTTTCGAGAGGGGAATCTAGAAGTTTGCAGAGATTAGGCAAGGTTCTCAATATAACAACAAACCGGGTTATAATGGTTAAGGTTGAAAATACTCCAAGGATCGGGGAAACTGTTGTTGATGAAAATTTGAAGCCGATTGGCAGAATTCTTGACTTACTTGGCCCTGTGTCCTCGCCCTATGCAGTGATCAAGCCTTCAATCCAAGAACTTGACAAATTGACAAATAAACCGCTGTATTTGCTCTCCTCAAAGAGAAGAAAGGAGAAAACATAATGGATAATGATGAAGAATTGGGTGAGGATGTTGATGCTCTGCTACCAGCGCAGCGCGTTGAACCCCTCAAGCTTCAATCATGTCCTGAATGCGGCAGTACAAGAATCATGCGTGATTATGAATGTGCTGAAATAGTCTGCATGGACTGCGGTTATGTGGTAGCTGCTAAAATAGCTGATAGAGGACCAGAATGGAGAGCTTTTGATGATGAACAAAGATCAAAGCGAACAAGGGTTGGGGCTCCCTTAACCTATACAATCCATGATAAGGGTTTGTCAACAACAATTGATTGGCATGACCGAGATATTTATGGAAAAAGCCTCTCACCCGGACAAAAGGCACAGGTTTATCGCCTTAGAAAATGGCAGCGCCGCATAAGAGTTTCTGATGCAACAGAACGTAACCTTGCCTTCGCGTTGTCCGAAATCACTAAAATCGCCAATAATCTAAATCTCCCCAAAAACATCCTCGAAACAGCCTCAGTCATCTATCGAAAAGCCGTGAAGGAGCGGTTGATACGTGGCAGATCGATCCAAGGTGTGACTTCAGCGGCGATTTACTTGGCTTGCAGACAGTGTGGGCTACCCAGAACACTAGACGAGATAGCCCAAGCGTCAAGCGTAAATAAAAAAGAAGTTGGTAGAAGCTACCGTTTTCTGCTCAAAGAGCTTAATTATTCTATTCCGCCAGTTAGACCGAGCCAGTATATAACAAAGTTCTCAAATCAATTAACAATGCAAGGAAAAGTTGAGGAAATTGCACATAAAATCTTAGCTGCGGCGAAAGAGCTTAAGCTTACTTCTGGCCGAGGCCCAACAGGGATTGCTGCTGCAGCAAGTTATGTTGCCTCAGTTTTAACCGGCGAAAGGAAAACTCAAAGGGAAATAGCCGAGATAGCGCAGGTAACAGAAGTTACAATTCGAAATCGCTACAAAGAGCTTGTTGAAAGGTTAATGTTTCAAATGAGCATCTAGATGCTCAATGAGAACGTGGCTTGGGCTTCCCCTTGCTTACAAACAGTGATTCTTCATGTTTCTAATCGTTGACTTGCAAAGTTTTTGAATATTTGATGCAAAACGCATTTTAGACTCTAAAATTATTAAGTTACAAACAAGCTGGAGGCCTCTTCTCTGGTAAATTGTCCAAAATGTGGAAGCAGAGTGACCATTCCAGTCAAGACTTGGCCTATTTCTTCCACTAAACTGGCAGAGAAAGATGAGCGATCCAGCCTTATCATGGGGATATTTAGATGTTCAGAATGTAAGGCCAAGTTCAGAACTGTGGTAGAATTTGAAGCCAAAGTTGAAGGAATAGCAAGCATTAAAAGTGTGGCTGAAAAAATTAAGGATATACAGGGAGAATTGATGCAAACTCTAAAGACGCTGCGTGAAAAGATAAAGACTTTGGAAACTGAACGCGCGAACTTGATGGTTGAAATTGAGAAATCAAAAAAGGTCGCAGAGTCAAGAGCCAACGCACTTGAAAGTGAAGTGGCTATGCTGCGTGAAGATTTAAAATCTCTTAGGGAACTCTTAAGCCATACTGAAGAAAAGGAGAAATAGCAACGCAACAATATTCACCAATATCTTTTTGAAAACTCCAAAATTTCAAATGCACTAAGCATTGTATATTTCTAGGTTCAATTTGGGATAAAATTAGTTAATCTTTTAAAGGTCAATCATTACCTAATTTATATCATGCCCTACACATTCACTTTTGACCTTTCAAAGGTCCCACGTTTCTTCTTTACTGAAATTGCCCGGATTGGCTATCGGTCGGGCATGTACAAAACAGTTTTCCAAACTTTGCAAGAAATTATTAAGAAGTTCAAAATTCAAGAAGCAACAGGTCTTAACCTTTCGGACGCTGTGCTTCTTATCCAAGACCTTATGGATATGCAGGCTAGAAATCTCTTGGAAAGGGAAAAATTTGTGCAGACAAGAAAGAGAGCGCTTTTTCTTCCGCATTGTTCTAGAAAATATATGGATAATCGATGTAAAGCAACTTTTGACCAGAGCATCCCATCTTATATTTGTGCGCATTGTTCTCCAGATTGTTTGATTAACAAGGCTGAACTTTTTGCCAAGAAAAAAGGCTATGATGTTTATATCTTGCCTGGGAGCTCCTGTATACCAAAAATTTTGAATTATAGGAGTTATGAAGGTGTTGTTGGAGTGGCTTGTGGTGAAGAGGTAAAAGCTGGTGGAGAAGTTTTGCGCAGTATGAGCATAGCTGGTCAGTCTGTTCCGCTAATCAAGAATGGATGTGCAAACACAATCTTTAATACAGAAACTTTGACAAAAATCCTTTAAATGTGAGAGAAACTACTTCACTAGTTCTCTTTTCTTCCATCGAAGGTTCTTGCTTCGGCACTTTCTACACTTTACCGCAGTTGAAGCATTTCTGGCACCACAATCTCGACAAATTTTCATGTAGAGTCTATGCTCTTGGGCAATGGTCTTTTTGATTGGATCTACGATTGGCATTGGCTAACCTCGCTTTCGTGGCTAGAACTCACATGATCCACTAGCAAATATACTTTTTGTAAGCAAAAAGAAAAGCTCTTTCAAAATTTCATGAAAACGCATTTACTGGATGCTACCAACTTTACTTAACAATTTTGTCACATCGCTTGGTTTCTCAGCAACGCTCACAGCAGCCTCTTCGAATGCCTTAATCTTGCTTTCAGCAGTTCCCGTCTTGCCAATTACTATTGCGCCAGCATGTCCCATGCGTTTCCCTGGAGGGGCAGAACGGCCAGCTATAAACGTCACGACTGGTTTAGGATACTTTTCTTGTCTAATGTATTCTGCTGTTAATTCTTCCAAATTGCCGCCGATTTCTCCTATTAAAACAACGGCTTTTGTTTGGGTGTCCTCTTTAAACATTTTTAGCGCATCTATAAAGTTCAAGCCTGTTATTGGATCTCCTCCAAGGCCCAGGCATGTTGACTGCCCCAGCTGATTTATGGTTAGGCCAGCTGCTATCTCGTACGTTAGCGTTCCGCTTCTTGAAACCATCCCGACGCCACCAGGCCTAAAAATATGCACAGGCATGATGCCCAATTTGCATTCTCCGGGTGTTATAACTCCTGGAGTGTTTGGTCCAATTATTGTCGAGCTATAGCGCTTTGCATACATCATTAAATTTACTGCGTCTTTTATTGGAATGTGCTCCGTTATTATTACGACTGTTTTAATTCCGCCTTCCAATGCTTCTAAGGCTGCGTCTGCCGCGAATGGAGCTGGGACAAAGATTATCGAAGCGTTCGCTGAATGCTTTTCTTGGGCTTCTTCCACAGTGTCATAAACTGGAATACCGTGAATCTGAGTTCCGCCTTTTCCAGGCGATGTTCCTGCAACTATTCTTGTTCCGTATTCCAGCATAAGTTTGGTGTGAAAACTTCCTTGAGTTCCAGTTATTCCCTGAACTATTGCATTTGTGTCTTTGCCAATTATTATTCCCATTTTTATTCATCCCTAATCCCTGCGACTTCAACTACTAACTGTGCAGCTTCTTCCATGCTTTCCAAAACATGTATGCCGGCTTCTCTTAGTATTCGCTTTCCTTCATTCTCGTTTGTGCCTACAAGCCTGATCACCATGGGTTTTGTCACTCCAATCTTCTCTTTTGCTTCCAGAATTCCAAGAGCGACTTCGTCACAGCGAGTTATTCCACCTAAAATATTTACGAAGAGCGCTTTAACTTTTGGATCTGAAAGAACGATTTTAAGAGCCACTGCTATTTTTTCTGAAGAGGCTCCGCCGCCGACGTCTAGGAAGTCTGCTGGTTTTCCACCATAGTACTTGATAGTGTCTAATGTTGCCATTACGAGGCCTGCTCCATTGCCAATGACACCTATGTTTCCCTCTAATTTAACATAGGCCAAATCATTTTTCAGGGCCTCTATCTCTTGTGAACTAAGCTCGCTTTCGCCTCCAACTAACCTCTTCTTGTATTCAGAATGTCTGAATAAGGCATTATCATCTATTATCACGCGGGCATCGGCAGCAACAAATTTCCCATCAACTGTTTCCACCAGAGGGTTCATTTCAATCAATTCTGCATCGTAATTCATGCCTATGCAGTATAACCTTCCAAGGATTTCTTCTAGGTCTAACAGTTGATTCCCTGCATAGCCCATTTTTCTTGCGATTTGTCGAGCTTGGAAGGGGCGTAGGCCTTGTTGAGAGTTTATAAAGATTCTGATGATCTTTTCAGGGGTCTTTGTAGCTGTTTCTTCTACATCCATGCCGCCAACTCCAGAAGCGATTGCAACATAGCTTTGTTTAAATCTGTCTATTGTTATGCCGAAGTAAAGTTCTCTTTTTATTTGGATTTTCTCTTCAATCAACACGCTTTTGACTGGTATGCCCATTATCTGCATTTTCAACAGTTTCTCAGCGGCCTTCTTTGCTTCCTCGAAAGACACGGCGAATAATATCCCTCCAACTTTGCCTCTTCCAGCAATCAGCACTTGCGCTTTAACTACCAGTGGCGGCTTCAATATGGCCGCTTTTTTTCCAATCTGGCTCTCGTTTGTTATCAGTTCTCCTCGCGGCGTTGGGACTCCATACTCTGCTAAAATTCTTTTTGCCTCATATTCAAACAGTTTCAAAGCTGTATACTCCTTATTTAATGGTTTCAATTGTAACGTAAGATCTTGTGTCTTGTACTCCTTCGATAGAATACAGTTTTCTCAAAACATCATCGAGGTTTTCTCTTTCGACTATTATTAAAGCATCCACGTCGCCTGCTATTCTAAAAGCCCTTGCAAATTGGAGCTCTCTAATCTTCCCGTATACTTGAATTCTTTTGACGGGTGAAACTTTGACGAGTATGAAAGCTGGATTTGTGGATATCCCGAGCGCATTCAACCCTTTCTCGGTTACATCTATGAATCCTCTGCCCGTGCGGATGTAACATACATCTCTAAGTTTTCTTAAGTGAACATTTAATGCTTGTCTACTTATGCCAAGCTGCTTTGACAACTCATCTTGTTTGACACGTAACGTGTAAGTGTTTGTAGATGTGCCTTTTTCACAAAGCATCCTCAAAAGTTGTAATGAACGTTTTGTAAGGGTTTCCAATGTTTCCACTTTTCTCATTTTTCAGTTTGATTTTTTCATCAGTCTGAATTATTTAAGAGTTTAGCAAACAAAATTCAGCTAGCATGTTATTTTTAAATGTTTAGTCTCTGTGCGGTTGAAGTTTGAATCGCAAGTAAAAACCACAATGTATTTATCTATCGACAAAAAAGGTTATGAAGCCATACAAAAGTGGAAACTAGGAGTGAGACGGTACAAATGTCTGAAAGTACTTCAGTGTTGATAGGAAGGAAGCCAGTGATGAACTATGTGCTAGCTTGCATAACCCTCTTTCACGGCGGGGCAAAAGAGGTAAACATTAAGGCACGTGGAAAATCCATAAGTCGTGCAGTTGACGTCGTCGAAGTTGTTAGACGCCGATTCTTGCCAGACGTAAGGGTCAAAGGAATAGGCATTGGAACGGATCAAGTAGCACCCAGAGAAGGGAGTGGCTCACCAACAAACGTCAGCACAATCGAGATAACATTAGAGCGTTAGAATATCGATTTCGCACCCGCAGTACAGAGCGCCGCCACTCCTCCTTTATTTACGGAGGGCGACTTTCTAGGTAAAAACAAAATTATGCAGTTTTTGTTTAAAGAGTGGCATACTATGCCAGAATAAGTAAACTCTCGTCTGCATTAAAGTCGCGACTCTCACGGTGTTTGGGGCTGACGTAATTGTTCTGCTATTCGATAAAGGAAGAGCAGTGCGAAAGCAAAGAAGATGAGGGACAAGACTCCAAGTGCGCCGCTTTGAACACCTGTCCAGAAAACGTCTGAATGTGTGGGAAATTCTGTAGTGAGCAAGTGCCAAACGATGAAGATAGTCGCAAGAATAAGCATAATCAAACCAATAGCATATAGCAATATGGTCGAGGAGCTTGTGAGTTTGAGTTTCGCCAAATTTTCCACTGATTGATTGTGCTGTACCAGAAGAGATAAACTTTCGTCTGCATCAGGAAACCGCGCGCGCTAATACATAACGCATCTCAGGAGAAAAGCTGAACCAGCAACAGCCTAAAACTTTCCCTTTTTCTTTAGATTAAACCGGAACACTTTTGATGTGGAAGAGGTTAGTTTAAAACTCGGTTTAGATTCTCGGAATTTGAGATTTACTCCACTGTAGTCGTTGTCTATCTCTTTTTTAATGGGCATGTGCACCGAACAAGCTACAGAATGAGATGTAATATCAATCAAATTTACAATAATATCCGTTAAAGTAGAGAGAGCGCGCGAGATACACTATAATTACCATCGTCCATTGAATTGGACGATAGCGTCTATAACTAAGCAATATAGCTGTAAAAGGAATATTTAAAACGTATGCACTACTCCCACGTGACTCCTGTAGCATGCTGCTTTTCGGGAGGCAAACCAGAAAGCACGGCAAATTCTGGCCCAAAGTAAGACCACTAATCTGGGAAAAAGCCCAACAACTCTATCAAGAAGAACAAGCCGAAACCATGGGCACAGACTATAAAGGCATAACAGCAATCCACAAAGAACTCAGAGAAGCAGGATACTTCCACACAGCCAAACTAATCACCCTCAGAAACCTACACCGCCAAAACAAAAACCCACACTCACAAGAGAAGAGAAATACATTCCTAAAGTGTGCCATAAAAAGGAAAAAGAAGTTAATTAGGGGCTTTCCATCTCAACCGCTTTATGCATTCTCCGCGCATCTTAGATAGAAGCTG
>CAZDZM010000042.1:0-12074 GCA_964509945.1 uncultured Candidatus Bathyarchaeia archaeon | reverse complement strand
AATGGTAGCCCGGGAGAGATTCGAACTCTCGTCAAGGGCTCCAGAGGCCCCTATGCTTGACCACTACACCACCGGGCTTTGATTAGGACAAGTTTAGAGATTTCTTTGTAATAACCTTAGCGTCAAATTGGAGAAAAAAAGGCAAGAAATTGCTATCTATTCTTCTGTTTTTTAAGGGCATCTTTAACGCAGTAGCATTCTTGACTGCTTGGATTCCATAAGCTGCAACACCATAACGTTTCCACTATGGGGTTTTTGTTTTGGGAAAACTGCATCGAACAGAAAATTCTGCTAGGGTAATCGTATGCGTTATGGTTACCGCAGTTTCCGCAGAACTTTCTTTCAGTTTTGATTTTTTCTTTCATTTACCATTCCTCCAACGCTTCGTTTTTTCTGCGTCTTAGATATGGCACGCGTTTGAAATCTTCGCCGAGCCTTTCAAGGATTGAGGCGACGATTATTGGAAAAATTATCGTAGCATCACCAATCACGGTGGTTTTGTCTGCTTTGCCTTTCACTTTTCCCCAGCTTACTGTCTCCTCTAGTGTTGAGCCTGATAAGCCTCCAGTTTCGGGGCGATCCATGGTTATGATTATAGCATAGTCCATTCCTTTCTTGGATGCAAGGGCGGCAGATTGCACAGTATTTCTCGGCACTCCACCGCCAATGACTATCATACCATTTGTCGGAGAACTTTTGCAGATGTTAACTATTTTTGGCACATCCTTAAAGGCATCTAGCACCAATGGGTTCTTGCAGTTTTCCTGTGAAGCGTGAAGCCAGTGGATAAAGCCGAATTCCGAGTCACGGACTGCAGGAATAAAAATCGGCACTTCTTCCTCATAGGCTGCTCGTAAAATAGAGTTTGAATCATTAAGTCTTTTACCCAGTTCCGATGCAAACTCGTTTGAGGAAAGCTTCTTTCCATTCTTTTCCGCAGCTATTTCGCTGTACATCTCTGCGAGCTTATAATCTGCCCTTGTGAAGTCTTCTTCCGGCACAAAGACGTCATAAATACGGTATATATGATGCCTGTAAAGTTCATGGTCACTTACTAAACAGTTTCCTTTATAGTGGTGTCCACCTAGAGCTTCTATTGCATCATGAACCATGTTGGCCCCGGTGCTCACAACGACATCGATGAGTCTTCTTCGGATCAAATCTGCAATTATTGAACGCATCCCAGCTGGAACCATCGCCCCGGCCAAAGGCAAAAATATCGTACATTCCTCGTCGCGGATCATCCGTTCGTAAATGTCGCATGCCTCTGAAAGCCTTCCCGCCCCGAAAGAGCCTGAATTCTTGAATTGCTGAATCATCTGATCAACTGTCAGTTTTCCATCTATTTTTATGTGTTGCACTGGATTTTGCAGAAAGTCTCTCCTCTGCATCAAAAATCACGCTCAGAACGTTCATATTTACAAACTTTAAAAGAAATAACTTTCTATACTTACATATGTTAAAAACCTAAAACCACAGAACAAAATATGGGCAAAATTTACAATGACGATTTAAAATCACACATTTGCAAAAAATAATGACAAATTGTTACCAGGTTAGAAAAGTATTTAAAGTAACGCGAAGTCTAGGAATACGATCTTTCCCTTATTGTCCACGATGACTTCAAATCTCTCTGCCCACGGGTGCCCTTCCATGTCTATGGGACATGTACCTCTGACTACCCAAAGTTCGCCTTTTTCCTCAACGGTGGAAACGTCAATTTTTTCAGTGTTCTTTCTTCTTTTGAGAAATTCGACGGCTATTTGATTGGCAACTTCCTTTGACACTTGAGTCATCAAGTTTTCCTCCAACGATGCCTTCATTATCTTAGAAGCGGAGCGGCATTAAGCGTTATGAATAGAAAATCGTTATTGAAGTTAAACAGTGTACGAGTTTTGCATATGTACTTTCGATAGGTTCAAATCAATAGAGTAGCCAGTCTTAATTGAGTGACTATGAGCGAGAAAGGAAGGATAATTATTCATTTGGACATGGATCATTTTTTCACGGCTGTTGAGGAGAGGGAAAACCCGCAGTATAAAGGCAAACCAGTAATTGTTGGGGCAGATCCGAAAGGTGGAAAGGGAAGAGGGGTTGTGAGCACAAGCAATTATGAGGCTAGAAAGGCTGGCGTCAAGTCTGGAATGCCAATTTCGAGAGCTTGGAAGCTATGTCCTGAAGCCATTTACTTACCGGTTAATTACGCGCTCTACACTGAAGCTTCCAACAAGATTATGGAGATATTACGGACCCACGCGGCCAAGTTTGAGCAGTGGGGCATCGACGAAGCTTTTTTGGATGTGACTTCTAAGGTGAAGAATTTCGGAGACGCTGAAGCTATAGCAAGGCAAATAAAGAAGGAGATCCTCGAGAAAGAAAAACTTACTTGCTCCATTGGCATAGGCTCGAACAAACTTGTGGCCAAAATAGCCAGCGACTTCCAAAAACCAGATGGACTGACAATCGTCAAAGCGGAAGAATCTGAAAAGTTTCTGGCTCCGTTGCCAGTACGCAAGCTCCTCTGGGTTGGACGCAAAACAGAAGAGAAGCTTAAAACTATGGGAATAACTACCATAGGCGATTTGGCTCGTTGTGACCCCACTATTTTGGCTGAAGCTTTTGGGATTGTGGGCAGGCAGCTTTCTTTAATGTCCCATGGAATTGACAGGAGCGAGGTTGAGGAAAAAGGCGAAATAAAGTCTATGAGCCGCGAAGTTACGTTTGAGGACGACACGGCTGATTTTGCAATTGTCCTAGACTCCCTGAACAAGCTTTCGGAAGAAGTCTACAAGGATGTTCTGAGGCAGAACCTCTGCTTCAAAACGGTTATCATTAAAGTGCGTTATGAAAATTTCGAAACACATACACGCAGCAAAACTTTGCCTTTCATAACAAACCGCTTACAAGATCTAGAAAAGAATGCTAAAGAACTTTTGCAGGCTTATCTCAAGTCTGACAGAAAAGTCAGACTTATAGGCGTCAGAGTCTCAGGTTTCATTTCAACGGAGAAACAAACAACATTAGTGTGAACTAGAAAGCCTGTTCAGTTAACTTTGGTTTTATGTTTGGGTACTTTTCTCCTATCTTTGCAGCTGCTATTTTGGCAATCATGGCATTGGAGATCAGCACATATTTGGCTCCCGTAAGCTCAGCGAGATCAGCGGGTTTTTGATCTTGGGTTACCAACAACAAGCCGTTCTTGCGTGCATACTCGACTACATCCTTGTCTTTGGCTCCCTGCAGTCCCACTTCTTGAACCGTCAATGCTTCCCATCCTAGGGTTTCAAAATATTCTTTTAAGCCTGCATACATTTCATCCAGCAGAAGCTTCAAAGTAAAAGCCTCTCTTTACGCCTTAACCTTGAATTATCAATTGGGGCCTGCTTATTTAAGTTGATCATGAATGCCCTAGTTTTTGGACGCGTTCTAGGCGTGTCGCTGAGGGCTCTATCTACATCTTCTAAAGCTCGCAAGGAAAATTAGCGCGCGCGAGCTCACGTACAGTACGACTGAAAAGACGGCCCATTCAAAGTTTTTTGCTCATTACATAAGCATCTTCGCCATCTGAGTAATACCCGTGAATTGTGCGGTTAATATCAAAACCCAATTTTTTGTAGAGAGTAATGGCTGAGGTGTTGGTTATCCTAACCTCCAAGTAGGCCTGTTTTGCCTTGTACAGCCGCATGCCCTCTACAGCGGCGTTAATCAAGGCTTGTCCTACACCTTTATGCCTGTACTGTGGCAAAACAGCAACAGAGACAATGTGTCCTTTCTTAATTAAGCCGCTAAATCCAAAATTTGAAAATCCAATTTCAATGCGACACATTATGTAGCCGACAACTTCTCCGTTTTCTTCTGCCACATGGAAGGTTTCTGGAAATCTCTGCTGCAGGTCCATGAAGAAGAAGTCTGTATAGTTTTCTGGCAAACAAATACGGTTGATGTACATGACCGCTTGCAGGTCGTTCGCCGCGAATTTCCGCAGTTTAAACGTTTGCTGCATCTTTTCGCCTCTTTGAACAAACTTTCAGACTAGATTTGAGTTTATGTTAATTTTTCCTCCATACTTAACTACTTTTCGAAAAATAACTTTCATGATTAAATATGCTACGACGCTTCTGCAACTTTTGCTTCTTCAGCCGCTTTGACTTCAGGCAACGTAAAGTTTCCATAAGGCATTGTCCAAACTTTAGCATTCTTTCCAACAATGTTGAAGGCTTCGTTTAACGCCTCGTTTACCGCCCTTGCAGTTTTTAGTTTGAATACACTTGTGGCATAGTAATCTGGCATTGAAGAAACCAGAATGATCTGATGATTCTGCAGAGCCCTTAGCAAGTAATAGGCTTTATGGCCGCCCAAAACAAAGTTGCGTTTGATCTCTCTTTCAACAGCTTTCAAATCGCTGAATTTAACCATCCAATCATAAAAAATTTGGTTTCCAAGGCCTTCGGAACATTCAGCTACCAATACTATCACGCCACCTCGTTTAACAACTTCAAGGGCGCTGTCAACACCTTTGTAGGATTGGAAAAGATTCACGTCCGCCGGATGTCCTCCTGGGCTAACTAGAACAATGTCTGCTTTACGGTCCGCTGTCGCACGGTACATTTCGTCAACAACCTTAACTCCTTCATAAAGTGTTTGTTCCAAATCACCGGCAAAAGCTTTGACAATTTCTCCTTTGCTGTTGGTTACAACGTTCAAGACAAAATCTACCTTTGCGAGCCTCGCAGCCTCTGTCATGTCCTCGTGCACGGGGTTCCCTTCAAGAACGCCTGTTTTGGCGCTCGGATGCAGAAGCATGGCATGATTGTGCTTTATCGTCTCTTCGCCTGAAACCCCAGGCAAAACGCTTTTTCTTCCGCCTCCGTAACCTGCATAGTAGTGAAAACAAACATCCCCAGTGAGAATCTTTACGTCTGCTTCAGCAAAAATGCTGTTTAAATAGACCTTGTTTCCATGTTTCTGAGTTGTGCCAATGTAGACCAGATCTTGCGCTTTACAGTAGTGGCTTACGGTTTTCACACGGTTAGAAAACTCTTGACCTAACAGCCTCGCGGTTTCTTCGGGCAAAACAGCTCTATGAGTGCCACAAGCAAAAATAACCGTCACATTTTCGTTCTTTACACCCGCTGCATTTAGTTCTTCAAGCAGAGGTTGAATCATAAGGTGGCTTGGCGTGGGTCTGGTGGCATCGTCAACCACTATGGCTACTTTGTTTTCAACCTCAACGATTTCGCTCAGCCTTTTAGTGCCAATTGGCTCATTCAGAGCTCTCTCAATTTCAACCTTAGTATTTGAAACTCCAGGCTTTTCTTTAGGTTCAATTGACCCCAAAAAATTTCTAGCAGGGATCCTAGCGCAAACTTCGGTCTTTCCATAAGGAAGCCAAACATCAACCATGCTACATCACTTGAACATTGAAAACACGCAAAAAGCAATTATTAAGCCTTTATCAAAGAGAAAAGAAATTCATGCTATTGTTTCAAATATGTGGCGGCACAAGTTCTTTAAAAACTTTAGCATTATTATTTAATTGTGGAGGAACCAATCGTGGCAATCGATAATACCCCTACAAAGAATGAAATAATGTTTGTTTGGTTTAACCACTATGCCGGAGTAACCATAAAGACCCCTACAAAAACATTGGTTATAGATCCTGTGGATGTTAAACCCCGAAACTTCAAAAATGTTGATGCCGTTCTGATTACGCATGAGCATTATGACCATTTAGACCAATCACTTGTTTCAGAAATCCATAAACTAACACAATGCATGGTTGTGGCCGACTTAACGTCTGCAAGCCGATTGCAAAACGTAATTCCATCTGAAAAATTGTTCGCGATTCAACAAGGTTCAGAGATGAAGATTGGGGAAGTCTCTGTCAAGGCTGAAAAATGTAATCATCCTGCAGCCACACCGGTATCTTTTATAGTTACAAGCGAGGGCGGCGTCAAAGTCTTCCACACGACAGATAGCCTACCATTTCCAGAGATGGTAACGATAGGCGAAAAGGAAAAGCTTGATCTGGTTTTCTGCACCGTTGGGATGATTGCGCCTGGTGCATCACCTGAAACTGGAGTTGAAATTGCCAGGTTAACAAAGCCTAACGTGGCTGTCCCCTATCACACTGGCTCGACATCAGACTTGAAAAGATTCTCCGAACTTCTTCAGAAGGAGATGCCGAAAGTGACTTGCTTGATTCCAGAAATCGGGAGAATTTACCAAGTTTTTAAACGGACGTGAAAACTTGCCATTGGAAAAACCCAGTGAAACCATGAAAAATGAAATCTGTAAAATCATAAATAAAATAGGCGCTCTCCAGTTCGGAGTCTTTAAGTTGGCAAACGGGAGAACAAGTCCTTATTACGTAGATCTAAGAATAGTTCCGAGTTTCCCAGACGCTTTCCAGAAAATCTGCGATTTCTACAGCAATTTCATAAAAGACAATATAGGACTGAAAAGTTTTGAGAGAATAGCTGGAATTACAGTTGCTGGCATACCCTTTGCTTCTCAAATTGCCCATAGTTTGAAAAAACCGTTTCTATACGTACCTGAAGCTGTTAGACTCCATGGAAGGCAAAGAAGGGTTGAGGGTATTCTCGTATCTGGAGAGAGAGTTTTGATCATTGACGACCTAATCACAACGGGCTTGACTTTAAGAAAAGCAGCAACGGCCATAACATATGAAGGTGGAGTAGTTAACGAAGCAGTTGTGCTTCTGGATAGAGAAGAAGGCGGAAAAGAAGAACTTGAAAGAAAAGGAATAAGGCTTCACGCCCTGATTAAAGTTAGCGAAATAGCCAATAGCCTATACGAAATAGGTGCAATAGATGAAGAGCAGCTGAAAATCGTTTTGAAACAAATTAAAAGGGATAAAAAAAGTGAAAAAAGAGTAATGAAACTCACGCGGTGCTACTCATAGAATATAAGCTCTTGTTCCTCTAGTATGTTGTGAAGTTTCTGCACTGCATTGTAAACGTCTTCTTCTTTTTTGGCTCCTGTGCAAACCAACTTCCCGCTTGCAAATAACAGTATGACTACTTTTGGCTCGTCCATCCTATAGATTAGACCTGGAAACTGTTCCGGCTCATACATCGTTCTTCCAAGGGAGAAAGCTGCCTTTTCCAAATCTATCATTCCCCATAAGCTTGCAGAGGCAACGATATTTTGTATCTTTAGCTCAGGCTTGCTGATGATTATTATCCCGCCCTTTTTCAATTCCTTAATCACTTTCATAACTGCTCTACGTGCTTCCTTCTCCGACTTTGCACCAGTACAAACCATTTTTCCAGAATTAAAAATCAACGTGGCTGTTTTTGGCCTCTTCAGCCTAAACACAAGCCCCGGAAACTGTTCTGGGCGATATTCCACGCCTGGATAGCCCTTCACAACAGCGTTCAAGTCAACCTTCTGATTCAGCGTTGCAGAAGCAACAACATTTTCTATGTTTACCATAGCTTTAACTTTTGGCATGAAATCCCTTCTTATTGATAATGTTCAAATACTGTTTATAAATGCTCTTTATAAATTCATTGGAGTTCAGATGTTTCTTCTACGGCTTTCCCGTTCAAACGTTTCCTTTGCCTTTAAGCACAGGAACAACAAATTCAACAATTATAATCAGAATTATCAGAAGGAGTATTATGGGCAATCCTATAGAATTGTGCATAAAAAGTGTAATATGTCCTACCCAAGGAATTCGAAAAACAACTCTGCCAACCACAAGTTCTTCCGGAACCACCCACGGATCATATTCTGCGGTCTCTGGCTCTTCAGGCCATTTATTGATCCCATTTCCGTCGCCTTTTGTTCTAAAGTATATTTTTCCATCCCGTTCTTCCTTGGCTACTACTCTGTGCACGATTAATTCCTCTGGGTTTATTGGTTTGTGAAAAACGATTATGTCGCTGTCAGGGTAGTCATCATTGATTTTCGCTGAGTTTACTCCTTGAATTACTATCAAGTCTCCAATATGCAGTGTGTGTTCAAATGGATGAGTCCATCCATCACATTGACCACCTTGTACAGTGCACATGCTGCCCGTTACCACTGCCAACATTGGATTCTGTGTGCCCAGAGCCAATTGTGAAGCATACCAAAACCCAAAGACAATTGCTACCATTAACGCAAGCATGATTGCAGTTTGTATGTACTCGTTCTTCCAGAATTTTTTGAATGTAGCTGTCAACGTTTTTCCTTCCGTCAGGCTCTGAAGCGTTCTTTTTGATGTACTCTTCGACATTTTAAAACTTAACGCTTAAAAATAAGGGAAATAAAAGGGGGAAATATGAGTAAGTTTTAACTTCAATGTCATCTGCGGCCAGTTCGGCTTGTTTACGATCCTTTTGAACTCTTCGCTGCATCCTTAGCATTCTTACATGCCGAATATGTTCGATGCAACCCTAATCTTCTGGTCAGAAGTGGACCAGAATATCTCAAGTTTTTATGTTTATTTTATCGGGCCCGCATTCTGCGCAGGCGCTTTCCTTTGTTTTTGGCAAGCAGAATTGCTAGCAACTGTAGACTCTTAAACTTTCTTCTTGCTCAATACTTCTCGGAACGGTTTATGACATTTCGGACAGTCAAAAAGTCCGATTTCCAGTTGCATCCTTTTTCCTGATTTGTCTGGCCGCCCTGCCATGGTCCATGTTTTCTTTGGTTTCGAAACGTCGGTTCCACATTTCGGACATTTAGCCATTTAATTTTCCTCCATGATGTTCAATATTTATGGTTCTAATGATGGCAAATAAATAATTTTCCATTGTGTTTGGATAGAAAATCTGCCTTTGAACATTGGAATTAAACATGTTTTTGTAAAAGGTTTAAGGAAAACGAGTAAAAAATTCTGAGCTCGTGTTCAAAAAGGCCTTAGCAACCAAAGTTAACGGGCTATGAAGGAAAATTTGGCTTTATTCGCGATTTATATGCTCCACGATGGTGCGAACTCCATTAAATTGACGATTCTAAACGTGGCGCGCGCGCTAAGCGCTCTAATTTTAATTTGCATTTTCTTCTTCACAACGTGTTTACGATGTCTCTTTTCCTTTTTAGTCAGCAACATTTCTTTCATTGTCTTAATTCAGAGAATGATGATACAAATTCTTTGAAAAAGTTTCCAAAACCCTTTTACATCCGATTTTCCGCTTAATCTTTCTGGTACTCGAGGTTTAACCAGGGTTGAAAGGATCTTCTAAGGGCTCTTTCGATTTGCTTGTTAAGCCTGTTCGAAGGCTCGTTGAGCAGAGGGGCTTCTCAAGGCCGACTGATCCCCAAGAAAAGATAATTCCAAGAATTCTTGAAGGTAAAAATGTTCTTCTCATTTCGCCGACGGCTACGGGCAAAACTGAGGCTGCGTTTCTTCCAGTTTTAAGCATGCTTCTTCAGGAGCCGCAAAAAGCTCCTGGAATAAAGGTTCTGTACATTACGCCTTTGCGGGCCTTGAACAGGGATATGCTTGAGAGGCTCGAGTGGTGGTGTAACAATCTCGACATAAAATTGGCTGTAAGGCATGGCGACACAGACACTAAAGAGAGAACTAGACAAGCCAGAAGTCCACCGGACATTCTAATCACGACGCCAGAAACACTGCAGGCTATATTGTCTGGCTGGATAATGCGTCAGCATTTGCAGAGCGTCAAATGGGTAATAATAGATGAAGTACACGAGATGGCTGATAGTAAACGTGGAAGCCAACTGAGTTTAGCCCTAGAACGGGTTAGGGACATGATTGGCAGGGGCTTTCAAATGATAGGCTTGTCAGCTACTATCGGTAGCCCTGAGAAAGTAGCTCATTTCCTTGTGGGAAATGACCGTGATGTTGAAATCGTCCGTGTCCCAGTTGCAAGAATGATGCAGTTAAGGGTAGTTTTTCCAAAGCCCGAAGAAGAAGATTTCAGGCTTGCCGGACAGCTTTATACGCACCCTGAAGTTGCCGCTAGACTGCGAATAATCCGCGATTATATAAGTAGGCATAAATCTGTTCTTTTATTCACTAACACCAGAGCGGTTTCAGAGGTTTTGGCAAGCAGGTTCAAAGTTTGGGATATGGACTTTCCAGTCTCAATACACCATGGATCCCTTGCCAAACCATCTCGCATAGCTGCGGAAAGAGGCTTGAAAAACGGCGAGTTAAAAGGGCTTGTCTGCACGAGCAGCCTCGAGCTTGGCATAGATGTAGGCCGAATAGATCTGGTAATACAGTATATGAGCCCAAGGCAGGTGACAAGGCTCATCCAGAGGGTGGGCAGAAGTGGTCACAGAGTTGGGCGCATAGCCGAGGGGATAATAGTTGGAATGGATTCGGACGACACCCTTGAGGCTTTAGCCATAGCCCGCCGAGCTCTAAAAGAAGATCTGGAACCGGTGGAAATTCCGCCTAAACCCTACGACGCCTTGGCCCATCAAATAGCGGGGGTGCTGCTTAAGAACAAAAGACTCACTTTTGAGGAGATTTTGGAAGTTTTCCAAAAAGCTTATCCATATCAAGATCTGACAATTGAAGACGTTGAAAAAATCCTCAAGTACATGCATCAACGTTTTCCCCGCTTGGCATGGGCTTCCTTCGAGGACAAAGTTGTTTTAAAACCACAGAGAACAAAAGCTCTCTTTGAATATTATTTCGACAACCTGTCAATGATACCTGAAGAGAAACAATTCCTAGTGGTTGATGAGTCAAGCGACTCGTCAATAGGAGTTTTAGACGAAGCTTTCATGGCTGAATATGGCAGACCTGGAACAAAATTCATCATAAGAGGAAGCCCATGGCAGATACTGCATGCCACAGAGGAAAGAGTCTACGTGAAACCGGTCGACGACCCTACGGGAGCCATACCAAGTTGGATCGGTGAAGAAATCCCGGTACCGTTTGAAGTAGCGCAAGACGTAGGTGCAATCAGAAGTTTTGCTGAAGAAAAAATGCGAAACGGGCTCGCGCCAGAAGAAATAGGACAACTTCTCTGCGAACAAGGCCCATCAGACAAAGATACTATTTTGCGGGCCTTAGTTGAAACAATAGAGCAAGTCAACGCTGGTTTTCCTGTTCCCACAGACAGACGAATTATAGTCGAGGACTGGGAAGAATTTGTCATCGTCCATGCCAACTTTGGTTCCCTAGCGAACAGAGCCCTAGCCCAGCTGTTAGGTCAAATCCTCTCCGAAAAAATCGGATATAGCATCATAGTTCAACACGATCCATACCGTATCTTCGTACAGACGGTTGGCGCTGCAAACGCAGACCACATACTCACAGTGTTTGATGAATTGCGCAGAATGTCAGACGAAACAATACGGGATACGTTGACCAGATCAACTGTGAAAACAGGACTCTTCAAAAGAAGAATCATCCATGTAGCGAGGCGGTTCGGAGCTTTGCAGAAATGGGCCGACTTTAGCAATGTGAGCCTTCAAAAGTTGATAAAAAGTTTTGAGGAAACTCCAATTTACGAAGAGGCTTTAAAGGAAGTTTTCACAAAAGACCTGGATTTGGAAAGACTTGTTTATGTTTTAAGAAAAGTTCGTGAAGGCGAAATTCAGATAGAAACGGTTGAAACACGGGGCAACGCAACACCTGTTGCTCGTGTCGGTATTGAAAGGGTAAGCATGAAAACTGATTTGATTCCTCCAGAAAGAATGCGGGCTGTACTCGTGGAGTCAGCCAAAGCAAGATTACTGAATGAAACGGGCAACTTCTTATGCACAAACTGCTGGAACTACATGGAAATGATTCGGGTCAAAGATTTGCCAGAAAAACCAAAGTGTCCAAGATGCGGTTCCGCGGCCATAGGATTACTAAAAGTAGAGGAAGAAAAAGCGCTTCCTTTAATTGAGAAGAAGGGCGGAAAATTGAATAAAGCTGAGGAAAAGCTGCAGAGGCAAGCAGTAAAGACAGCACTTTTAGTGGCAAAGTATGGAAAAGCGGCAGCTGTAGCTTTGTGCGCCAGAAAAGTTCAGCCCTCAGACGTGGCTGAAGTTCTTGAGAAGGAACACAAACTGAACGATAGGTTTTATGAACTTATCCTTGAAGCTGAACGCCAAGCAATAAGCAAAAGATTTTGGTAACCCACTAAGAGTTA
>CAZDZM010000041.1:0-12076 GCA_964509945.1 uncultured Candidatus Bathyarchaeia archaeon | reverse complement strand
TTTTTCACCTGCAAATGGACTCAAAAACTTTCCATATGTAAAGGTGCTTATTAATTTGATGTCCGATATTGTACAAAATGTTCATGATTATGAAGGTCTTAACCATATAGCGCGCGCGCTAAGAGAAGTTGAAGATCCACTCTCCAATGCTTATTAAAGTAAGCTCAAAACAATTTTTGATTAACACGATGTAATGAGCATGAATGCTCATCTTATTTGGGCTGTCTAATTGCCCATTTTATACATGAAGTCGCAAACACACCTAAATGTCGGGAGTTCTAGCATGCGTCATTTTTATATTAAGGCTTTGGTATGGAGTTATTTTCTAAATGAAGTGAAAGCCATGTCTGCTGAAAAACCTATAGTAAATCTTAAAAAGACGAAGGAGATGCAAGAACGTGCAAGAGAGAGAAACCTCTCCATGTAAACTCTGAGATAATGCTATATGTTATGTGAAATCTCAATCGTTTTCTGTGGCTTTTTCGCGCGCGCATTTACAGAAAAAGACAACATCTAAGACTAGATTTCTACTTTACCTAAAGCTATATTAGTTATTCCAACGCAAGTTAAGTCAAGACGCACGGAAGGTTTCTTGACATGAGTTCGTTAGATGCCTATTTTATGCACGAAGTCGCAAACACACCTCGTGGCCGAGGAGTTCTTGTATGCATTCAATGCGGTAGGTGCACAAGCAGCTGCCCAATTGCCAGAGTTGTCGAAGAGCATAACCCAAGAAAATTGATGGAGATGATTATACTTGGGTTACGCTCAAATGTCCTAGGTGGATCATTGCCTTGGCATTGCCTCTCGTGCTTCACATGCCTCGACAGATGCCCACAGGGTGGGGATGTAAGTGAAGCTATGTTTGCAATAAGAAATCTAGCAGTTAGGGAAGGAAACATCCCACCGGGAATAATTTCTCAAGCCCAGAGTCTGTTCGAAACTGGGCGTATTGTAACTCCAACCAGAACGGCCTTAATCCAAAGGGAAAAATATGGACTTGGCAAAGAACCAACATTTAACGTTGAAGCTGTTCAAAAAATTTTAAGAAAAACATCCTTTGATAAGTTGATCTATAAAGGTTTGTGAGGCATATGAAGTACGCTTTCTTTCTGGGTTGTTTAATACCAGCAAGAGAACAAAACTACGAAAATTCTGTCCGAAAAATCGCCCCCGAACTAGGTGTAGAGCTTGTAGAAATGGAAGGTGCAAATTGTTGCGCACCATTTAGCATACAATCTGTTGATTACGCAAGCTGGCTTGCTTTAGCCGCTAGAAACCTCGCCCTCGCTGAAGAAATGGGGCTTGACATTTTAACTCTATGCAATGACTGCTACGAATCACTACTGATGACAAATACAATGTTGAAAAATGACAAGGAAATCAGAAACAAAGTGAATGATATTCTTGCTGATGTCGGATTAAAGTATAAAGGAAAAATAAATGTAAAGAGCTTCATTGATGTTTTACATGAAGACGTAGGATTGGAAAGAGTGAAGAACTCTGTTAAAGAACCTTTTAATGGACTCAAAGTTGCGGTGCAGCCTGGTTGCCATTTGACGAAGCCTAAGCGAATACATTTTGGCGAATGGAGGGGTATTAGAGCTTTAGATGAGCTTGTGGAGGCAACTGGTGCCAAGTCAATAACCTATGAGCGGAAAGAAGCTTGTTGTGGTGGTCCTTTACGGGGTATAAATGATGATGTTGCCTCGCAAGTTGCAAAACAAAAACTAGATAGCATGAAAAGTTCGGGCGCCGATTGCATAGTTAGTGTTTGTCCATTTTGTTATATTGAGCTTGATATGGGTCAGTTAGAGATTAAAAGACACCTAAAAGAAGAATACAACTTGCCTGTACTCCATTTTGCAGAGTTGCTTAGAATTGCGATGGGCATGAAGCTCGAAGACTGGGAAATTAGAGCCCATAAAATCCCAATAACAAAAATTCTGAACATGAAGGAGGCAAGGTGAAATGCAAGAGAGAGTTGTAGTCATTGGTGGCGGAATCGCCGGCATACAAGCATCCTTGGATCTCGCGAGCAGAGGCTTTAAAGTATATCTGGTAGAGAAAAGCCCAAGCATCGGAGGCAGAATGGCTCAGTTGGACAAGACGTTCCCAACAATGGACTGTTCCATGTGTATTCTAGCGCCGAAAATGATAGAATGCACCCATCACCCAAATGTTCAGTTATTAACCTATTCTGAATTAATGAAGATAAATGGCTCTGTAGGCAACTTTAAAGTCAAAATTCTTAAAAAGCCTAGATACGTGGATGAAACAAAATGCACTGGCTGCGGAATCTGCGCCGAAAACTGTCCCCCTGAAGCACCGAACGAGTTTGATGAGAATTTGGGAACGAGGAAAGCAATTTACATGCCTTTCCCACAAGCTGTTCCAAGAGTAATGGTCATTGACAAGGACGACTGCATTGAGTGTGGCCTTTGTGAAAAAGTCTGCCAAGCCAACGCTATAAACAGAAAACAACAACCAGAAGAGATAGAGTTGGATGTGGGAGCCATAGTTGTTGCTACAGGCTTTGACATGTTCGACCCTTCCGTTATTCCACAATACGGGTATGGACGTTTCAAAAACGTCATCACAGCCATGGAGCTGGAGCGCTTGCTCTGTGCGTCGGGTCCAACCGGTGGGCACTTAATAAGGCCTTCTGATGGTAAGATCCCAAGAAGCATAGCCTTCATACAATGCATAGGCTCCCGTGACAGGAGAGAATGGATCAACCACTCCTACTGTTCAAGTATCTGCTGTAAATACGCGGTTAAAGACGCTGTTTTAATAAAGGAGCATGAGCCAGCTACTAGTGTAAAAATTTTCTATATAGATATGAGGGCTTTTGGCAAGGGTTTCCAAGAGTTTGTGAATAGAGCAAGATCAGAGTTTGGAATAGAATTCATACGAAGCAATCCAGGAGAGATATCGGAAGACCCGTCCACTAATAATCTTATAATCTGGTTTGAAGACCCAATAACCCGAACTGTGCAACATATGCCCTTCGACCTCGTAGTGTTGTGCCCAGCTTTAATCCCAAGAAAAGGGGTGGAAGAATTAGCTAAGACATTGGGCATAGAATTAGACAACTATGGATTCTTCAAATCGGTAGACGTTCTAAAAACACCTCTCGA
The DNA here is from genome assembly GCA_964509945.1 of uncultured Candidatus Bathyarchaeia archaeon. Classification (GTDB taxonomy): domain Archaea; phylum Thermoproteota; class Bathyarchaeia; order Bathyarchaeales; family Bathycorpusculaceae; genus CAZDZM01. Next base: position 8,936 of record CAZDZM010000041.1, on the reverse strand, counting down.
CACAGCTGTTCCAGGAATTTTTGCTTGCGGTTATTGTCTGGGACCAAAAACAGGAGATATTCCAGATTCTATAACTCAAGCAAGCGCCACAGCAGCGCGGGTGGCTGAAGTCTTAGCTGGTAAGGAGGCATCATAGTTGAGCGAAGAACCACGCATAGGCGTTTTCATCTGCCACTGCGGAGTCAACATTGGAGGCGTCGTTAACGTTCCAAAGGTAGCGGAGTATGCCAAAACATTGCCGCATGTCATCCATGCTGAACACAATCTCTATACTTGTTCAGAAGCCGGGTTAGCGGCGATAAAGAGAGCAATAGAAGAAAATAACCTTAACCGGCTTGTTGTGGCTTCGTGTACTCCGCGGACCCACGAACCGTTATTTAGAGCTGCCTGTATAGAAGCAGGCGTAAACCAATACCTCTTCGAAATGGCAAACATACGTGAGCATTGCAGCTGGGTGCACATGCACGAGCCCGAAAAAGCGACAGAAAAAGCCAAAGACATCGTCAGAATGGCTGTCGCAAAAGCAGCCCTTCTCGAACCTCAGACTGAACCAGAGGTTGAGGTCAAAGATGCATCGCTCGTAATTGGAGCCGGTGTAGCTGGATTGACAGCAGCACTTTCAATGGCGAATCAAGGCTTCAAGGTGTATTTAATCGAGAAAGAGAAAGAACCAGGTGGAATAACTCAAAAACTGTACAAGTTATATCCAACATTGGCAAATTCCTCAGATGTCGTGGAACCGCTCATAGAGGCTGCAAAGTCTCACAAAAACATAGAACTCATGGCAATAACAACCATGAAAGACGTTTCAGGTTACGTGGGAAACTTCAATATTATCTTAACGGAACCGGGGGGTGACAGGGAAATAAACGTAGGCACGATAATAGTCGCTTCTGGCGCATCAAACTATACGCCACCAAAAGGACTCTACCAATATGGTGTGTACGATCATGTGATAACGCAAAGAGAATTGGACAAAATGTTGAGTGAAGGGAAAATTGGAGAACCTGAGAGAATTGTAATGATACAATGTGTAGGCGCAAGAAAGGGTGAAATCCGTCCCTCAGAGCTTGAGGCTTTCCCGAAGTCAGACACGGCTGAACTCTTGAGAAAAATTCTTAAAGCACGCAAAGAGGAAGGATGGCCGTACTGTTCAAGGATATGCTGCATGAACGCGATCAAAAACGCTATACTTGTAAAGGAAACCTCTCCAAAAACGGATGTTGTCATACTCTTCGGAGACCTCCGTGTTTACAAAGAATACGAAGACTTTTACAGAAGGGCAAGAGACCTTGAAGTGAGATTCATAAGGCAGGTGGAAGAAGTTCCACCAGAAATAACACAAACGCCTGAAGGCAAACTTCAAGTGGTGGCTTACGATGCCTTGTCTGGACTTGAAGTCAAGTTCCTGACAGACTGGGCTGTACTTTCAACGCCACTAATTCCAAACAAAGACGAAATAATGCTTGCAAGAATGTTGAAGATTCCAACAGGAACCGACGGCTTCCTAATGGAAGCACATTTGAAGCTTCGACCAGTAGATACGAATGTTGACGGAGTTTTCATTGCTGGAACAGTCTCAGGACCGAAAGACGTTTCTGAAAGCATAATCTCTGGTAAAGCGGCAGCAGCGAGAGCGTCAATTCTCATGGGCAACAGGAAAGTCAGGACGGACGCTATAACTGCAGTTGTAGACGAGGACTTATGCATCGGATGTGGACTGTGCGAAGAAATATGCCCTCATGGAGCACCAAGAATAGAGGAAGGAAAATCAAAAATCCGCGAAATACTATGCAGAGGGTGCGGTTCTTGTGCTGCGGAGTGCCCGAGAAGAGCTATAAGCATGCGGCACTTCGGAGACAACCAGATTCTTGCTCAGGTAAGGTCACTTTTAGTTCCCGAAAGCCTAAAGGAGGCTGGTGATTGAATGGTTGAAGAAGAATTTGAACCATTGATTGTGGCTTTCTGCTGTAATTGGTGTTCTTACGCTGGAGCAGATCTAGCTGGAACAAGCCGTTTTGAATACCCAACAAACGTAAGAATAGTTCGAATAATGTGTACAGGAAGGATGGATCCGACATTTGTACTGGAAGCCTTGCGAATGGGATCCGATGGGGTCCTAATCGCAGGATGCCACCCAGGAGACTGCCACTATCAGAAAGGAAACTACATGATGGAGAAACGATTTGATTACATAAAGAATGCAGTCAAAAGCGTAGGCCTTGAAGCTGACCGCGTAAGATTGGAGTGGGTTTCAGCCAGCGAAGGGGCAAAATTTGCCGCTCTAATCAGGGAGATGACTCATCAAATAAAGCGGTTGGGGCCAAGTCCATTCAGAATTATGAGCAATTCGAAATAGGTGGGAAAGATGGGCGAAAAGGAAAGCTTAAAAAGGAAAACCAATGCCGCAATAGATGCTTTCAAATCCCAGAGACTGCGATGGGTTATGGGAAGATCACAAGTAAAAGTAGAAATCGACGAGAAAAGATACCGGAAAGTTATAGATTCAATAATGCAAGATGAGATTGAGAGACACATGATTACTGGAGCCTTGAAGGAGAAAGGTCAGCTCACGGTGGGAGAGCTTTCGCAATTGACTGGTCTTCACCCAAGCAAGATAATACAGCATATAATAGCCCTCAGAAGAAACGGCGTAGTGAACGAAGTAGGGGAGAAAGATAGGCAGTATCTCTACAGGCTAATTTGAATTTGCACTAGACCTAGAGTTTCTCTATACACTCTGGATGAACAACTCCTGGAAAATCATGGTCGTAAAAGTAGATCTTACTGTTTTCAACATCAACTTCGGCGCGGTCATGAACTGTGGTTCTGTCCAGAAGATTTTGGTAGTCTTCTTTGCTTAGGATTTGAGTCTTTCTGAGAGTCTTTTCCTTTGTGCCCAGCGGTTCTCTGCAGACTTCACACAACATTTCAACTATAAGAATCAATTCGAAGCTTTTTCCCTTCAGCTCTTCAAACTTGACTTCAGATAGGCTATTCTTCAACTATCTCTCCTCCTAACTAGTCGCAGATCGAGATATATTTGTGTATATTTTGCGAAGCTGAATTTGACATTGAATAACAGACTTTCCTACAATTATTCTTATATATAGCTCTGATATGGAGTCAGTTTTCTAAATGGCGTGAGAGCATTGTCTAAGAAACCTAGAGTAGATCCGGAAAGAGTGAAGGAGATGCAGGAACGCTCAAAAGAGAGGAACATAATAGTGAGAGAGATTCAGAATCACGGTCCATCAACTATAGATGAGCTGGCGAAGGTCACGGGCATGGAGAAGTGGAAACTGTTAAGGCATCTCATAGCGATGAGACAGTTTGGGAAAGTGGCGATTGTAGGACAGCGCGAGAACCAGTTTGTGTACTGCTTGCCTGAAGGAAGCAAGTCTTAGCGCGCGCGAAAAACTTGTAGGGGTAATAACTAAGTCAGACATAGTACGCGCTGTTGCCTCCAAAGAACAGTGAACCTATAATTTTCCTGTTTTTACTTTCTGTTTTCCATCTAATCTTCATGTATGATTTCTGGTTTTTCGTAGACAGCGGGCTTGCGGAGAGTTTGCGAAATAATTTAATTGCCAATAACATTGATGAATGGAGAAACAGGCGTAAGAATTCTTTATAGAGAATCTTGATTTGGGATTAACTAAGCATATATGTTTAAGCGTAGAGAGGTTTTACGGGAAGTTTGATGCGAGTCAAAACGCTGGTTAGCCTACTTACCTTACTGATTTTCTTATCTGGTTTTTGTATTCATAATGCAGGTGCCTTACCAACCAGCAGCGTATCGCTCCAAGGAAATGTGGGCTTCGTGATTGATTTGGTCTTTCCTGAGGAAGCCCGTCCCGCTGATCTCATAACGCATAATTTGACGCTAACGGCGACAACGTCGGTTTTTTGGTTTAACGTTACACTTGTCGTTAAGGCCCTTGTTGACGCGGATTGGCAGCAAGTTTACAATGTGGATATACCTTCCAGAAGCGTGACAACCGACGAGAAAATATATGAGCAGGGCACGTTTACAGTGCCTAAGGGAGCGCATGATAGGCTGTATTGCTTCGTGCACGTTTCAACACAGGCGTACACAACAAGCCGCGAAGCTTCCTACATTTTTTACACCACTCAGATTCGGTCCGTGACTTATGATGAACTTCTGAACGATTATAACGAACTTCTGAACGATTATAACGAACTTCTGAACGATTATAACGGGTTGATGGCCAATTATAGTGGACTTTTAGCAGATCATAAGACGCTTCTTGAGTCGTATGATGAGCTTTCGGCGCGTTACAGTGCCTTAAACCCAAATTATACTTTGATATTGGATCAGTACAGCTCTTTACAAACAGCCTATTCTTCGTTAAACTCAAGCTATCACAGCCAAAAAGAGAGCTATGACGCGCTGCGAGCTGATTATGATTCGCTCCAGGCAAGTTATAGTATGTTGAATACCACCTGCAACGCTTTGAGAACTGAAAACAGCAATCTAGGACGACTAGTTGGTTCCGCAAATTCCGAATTAAGCTTATCTAGAAATTTGATGTATGCTTTCATTGCAGCTGCCCTGGTCTTGGGGGCGATTGCTATATATGTTAAAAGGAAGAAGCCTCCTGTTGTGTACATTAGAAAACAGGAGGTTTGAACTGATTATTTTGTAAACTATTAAATGTAAGAAAGGCGCTCAGAATTTATAGCTGTAAGCTCAAAGATCTTTTCTGGTGTTCGAATGGTGGAATAACGGTGAAAAGGAGAATACAACCTCATATAATGTGTGGCGTAGGTGACGTTGCAAAGTATGTCCTGCTTCCTGGTGATCCGAAAAGAGTGGAAAAGATTGCTTCATTTTTTGACGAGGCACACAAAGTTGTTGAGTATAGAGGATATGTTACTTACTCAGGCAAAGTTAATGGCATAGAGATCTCGACTTGTTCAACAGGCATTGGATGTCCGTCCGCAGCGATTGCTGTGGAGGAGTTGTCGAAGATTGGCGCGGAGACGTTCATTAGGGTGGGGACAACAGGTGCCCTTCAACCCGATATCGCAGTTGGCGATATCATTATTGCAACCGCTGCGGTGCGCATGGACGGCACAACTAGATCTTATTTGCCGATTGAATACCCTGCCATTGCAGATATCGAAGTGGTCTCGGCTTTACTTCAAGCATCCAAAAAGTTGAATAAAAAGGTCCATCTGGGCATCGTTTTGACTACAGACGCCTTCTATGGCCAGAACAGCAAAGTAATGCAGCGATTTGGTGGCGCAAATGTTTTGTCGATCGAAATGGAGTGTTCCGCTGTTTTCACGCTTGCCGGGTTGAAGGGGCTTAGATCTGGAGCCATTTTGGCAGTTGACTGTAACATAGTAAAGGGGATTCGGAAGGGCGAGTTTGAACCTGGAGAAAAAACAGGGGAGCTTGATGAGCGCGTTCAAAGGGCAATTGAGGATGAAATTAGAATAGCCATTGAAGCCGTAAAACTTCTTGGGAGTAGTCACTCTTTAACATAGGGCTTATAATCGCTTGGAGGAGTAGCCCTTCTAACCACGCCAGCCAAGACGGCTACTGTGAGTATATAAGGAATTGTCAATATTATCTGAGGTGGAAGCAATCCTAATGCTTGAAGTCTCATCTGAAACGCGTCTGCGAAGCCAAACAAGAGGCTGGCTCCAAAGGCGCCAAAAGGCATCCACTGGCCAAGAATCATCGCTGCCAAAGCTATGAAACCCCGTCCCCCGGTCATTCCCCAAGCGAACAAGTTTAAATGACCTAGTGATAGAAACGCTCCACCCAGTCCTGCAAACATCCCACTTATCATCACACACAGGTACTTCATTCTTAGGACATTTATTCCGGCGGTGTCCGCAGCGGCGGGATGCTCACCTACCGCTCTTATTCTAAGTCCTGTTGGGGTCTTAAACAGTAAGATGTAAGAAAGCACCGTTACAATTAACATTATATAAACGAGAGGTGTGTGTTCTCCAATAATGTCGCCCAGAATCGGTATATCCTTCAATAATGGAATCGATATTGCTTTGAGCCCTTGAACGCTTTCAGACGCGCCTCGTGATCCCCAAAGATTTTGGCACATGTAGGCTGTGAAACCCAGAGCGAAAATATTGATCCCTGTTCCGCTCACAATCTGATTCACAACAAATTTTACAGTCAAAAGCGCATGCAAGAGACCTAGCAATCCACCAACAAGCACAGCTGCTAATACCCCGAGCCAAGGATTGCCGCTGAAAAAACTTGCTGTTACTCCCGCAAAAGCACCGGTCAACATCATGCCTTCTAATCCAATATTTACGATGCCCACTCTCTCTGAAAAGATTCCTCCGAGCGCCGCAAAAGCAATAGGGGTTGCCATTCTTAAAGCGGCAGCAAATAATCCGACGTTGATTATATCTAGAAGCTCCATCGCTTAATCCTACCCTTCTTTATAAGATATTTAATTAGCATAGGTGCTGCTGCGAATATAATAACTAATGCTTGAAGAATGGATATTATGTCGAGTGGCACATGGGTGACTCTCGTCATCACCATTCCACCGCTTCTCAGAGCTCCGAACAATACAGCGGCGAGCAGCGCGCCTACGGGGTTTAGCCCGCCGACCAAAGCCACCGCCAATCCGTCCCAACCGTAGCCTGGGGAAAAGCCTTCTATGAAGCGCCTGTGAACCCCCAGAACTTCACCTGCTCCTCCCAGTCCGGCCATAGCTCCGCTGACAAACAGCGCCAGAACCATCCCTCTCTTAACATTTATTCCATTACTTTCAGCTGCAGTAGGGTTTAATCCTATGGCTCTCACTTCATAACCGAAGGCGGTTCTAAAGAGTACGTAATATGTAACTGCAACCAAAATAATTGCCAGAATAATCGCTGCAGAGAGTTGCGTTGGTTGTAGAATACGTGGAAGCTCAGCAGATAGTGCAACTGGTATTGTTTGTGCCACCCAACCTGGCGCTTTGTACGGGTAATTCACCATATATCCTGTCACATAAAGTGCAACGTAGCTAAGCATCATGGTTGTAATTACTTCGTGCGCGCCGAGTTTTGTTTTCAAAATTGCTGGAATTAATCCCCAAATTCCACCAGCCAGAGTTCCTGTTAGCAGTGCCATAGGTAAGTGAACGAAACTAGGCAATCCATTAAAGGATATTCCAACGAGTGCAGCAATAAATCCTCCAATTAATAGTTGGCCTTCAGCTCCAATGTTGAAGAGACCACCCTTAGAAGCAAACAGAAATGCAAGTGCCGTAAAAATTATTGGCGTTGCTTGAGTCAATGTTTGTCCAATGCCAAAAACATCGCCGAATGCTCCAGTAATCATTACAGTGTAGGCGTCTACTGGTGAGTAGCCAGTTATCAAGAGCACTATAGCTCCAACCAAAAATGCTAAAAGAATCGCGAGTACTTGCGGAAGCATTCTTCGTAGTCCAGACTTGAATTTAACGAAAAATCTGCGAAGCAATCTCTCTGCTCCTAAATCTTTCTCTTCTATTCTTTCAGGCACTTTTACCACCAGTCATCAGGAGTCCAATTTCCTGATCGTTAGTAGTTTCAGGGTCTTTGATTGCTACTATTTCCCCCTCATAAATTACTGCGATTCGGTCGCTTAATGCCCATATTTCATCGAGATCTGCTGAAATTAGCAAAACAGCGCAACCTTGATCACGCATTTCCACTAGTTTCGTGCGGACGTATTCGGTTGCGCCAACGTCCAGTCCGCGGGTGGGTTGCGAGGCTATAATCAGCTTAGGCTTTCTGCTGAACTCTCTTGCTACAATCACTTTTTGTTGTGTGCCGCCTGATAAATGTCTTGCAGGAGTCTCTTGACTCGGCGTTTTTATTGAAAAATCCTTGATTAGTCTGCTTGCGTAGTTGGAGGCTTCCTTCAGGTTGAGCCTGACCTTGTCCGATGTGAACGGTGGCTCATTCTGGCTTCCAAGGATTAAATTCTCCATCACTGAAAAGTCTAGTATCAATCCATTCTTGTTTCTGTCTTCCGGTATATGGGAAATTCCTAATCTTATTCTATCTCCGGGAGTTTTCTCGGATATATCAGTGTTCTCTAGAAGCGTCTTTCCTTCGGATTTCCTTACCCCCATGAGAACGTCAACCAATTCCGTTTGCCCGTTTCCCTCGACGCCAGCAACCCCCAAAATTTCAGATGCGTGGACCTCAAAGGTGATCCCCCTTAACGCAGGCAAACCCCTATCATTAATGGCCTTTAGATTCTCCACTCTCAGAACAACTTCCTTGGAACTCACTTCTTTCTTTTTGAATGTAAGAAAAACATTCCTACCTACCATCATTTGAGCTAAATCATCCACGTTGGTTTCATTTGCTTTCACCGTCCCCACCACCTTACCTCTCCTCAAAACGGTTATTCTATCACAAATCGCCAAAACCTCCTTCAACTTATGGGATATAAAGATGACAGTCTTCCCTTGAGTTTTCAAAGCAATTAATGCTTTAAAAAGTTCTTCCACTTCGCTAGGGGTTAGAACCGATGTTGGCTCATCCAGGATCAGAATATCAGCCCCTCTATACAACGTCTTGAGGATCTCAACCCTTTGCTGGGTGCCGACGGGCAGTGTATATATTGGAGATTTCAAGTCCACTTCCAACCGGTAACGTCCACAAAAACCTTCCAGATCTTTCAATGCTCTTTCAATGTCCAATAATACTTTGTTCTTAGCTGGCTCTCTTCCTAGGATTATGTTCTCCGCAACTGTGAGGCTTGGAACAAGCATGAAGTGTTGATGAACCATCCCTATACCTAATTGTATTGCGATGTTTGGGCCATCTATCTTTACTTCGTTTCCGTGCACGAAAATTTTTCCTTCATCTGGTCGATATAGCCCATAAAGAATGCTCATTAATACCGTTTTTCCTGCGCCATTCTCTCCAAGTAAACCGTGAATTTC
>CAZDZM010000040.1:0-12116 GCA_964509945.1 uncultured Candidatus Bathyarchaeia archaeon | reverse complement strand
ACGTCGCCACCATGAGTTCAATAAACTTTTATACAAATATACAGTTTGTCTAATAAGGAGACTGAACGCTTCCTGCAAGTGAGGGCGCAGAGCTGAATGCCCTATGTTAAAAAGGTAGAAGTCAAGGGTTTCAAATCTTTCGGACCGCAAACAGTTAAAGTAGTTCTAGATGAAGGTTTCACAGCAATAACCGGTCCAAATGGAAGCGGCAAAACAAACCTTCTAGACGCAGTCTTATTTGCTTTAGGCGAACTGAGTACCAAAAGGCTTCGTGCTGAAAACGCAGCTAAATTGATTTTTCACGGGTCTGAAAAGGCTGGATTGGAAAAGGCGAAAATGGCCAAAGTGATAATTCAATTCGATAATGCAGATGGCCGTATGCCTGTTGACACGGTAACTGTCACGGTTTCACGGGAAGTTTATAGAAATGGCCAAAGTGTGTATAGGCTCAACGGCAGAAGAATCTCGAGGACGCATATTTTAGAGGTTCTTTCAGTGGCAGGGATAAGCAGCACCAGTCAAAACATAATTCCGCAAGGCACGATAACGCGTTTGACCGACATTGCCCCAATGGAACGTAGAAAAATCCTTGAAGGTTTGGTTGGAATAGCCCAGTATGATGCTGAAAAGGCTGAAGCTGAAGAAAAACTGCGGGCAGCCGACATCTCCATCCGTACGGCGATGGGCAGAATAGATGAAGTGCAAAGGAGGCTAGATGACCTAGAAAGAGAGCGTAACGAACTTTTAAGATCCAATTTTATCCAGAGTGAGATTAGAAAATTCGAAGCAGTACAGATTTCGCACTATATTACGCAGTTGCAGAAAAAGGTTGAGGAAGCTTCCTCTCAAGCAGAAAAGGTTAGAAGTAGGGTTGAAAAGTTAAGGCAGCTGCGCGAGGAGCATAGATCAAAGAGAAGAGAAATTGAGGGCGAATGGCGAAAGCTAAGTTCAGAAATTGTTGAGGAGGGCGGTTCACAAGTATTAAAGGTTCAAATAAGAATCGGTGAATTAAAATCTAAACTAACAGAGTTAACAACAAAGATAAGTTCAGGACAAGCAAGCCTCGAAGGTTTAAAACGAGTTAGAGAAAACAATTTTCAGCAGTACGAGACTATTCGAGCCGAAATCAGAGAAAACCGCCTTAGAATAAGGAAACTAAAAATTCAGCATGAGGCGATGATGAATCAGGTAACTTCGAAAACAACTGAACATGACGCACTTGCACAAGAGACTGCTAACCTTTGGGAGACCCTCGGAGAAAACAGCAAGAGAATCCGAGAAATCGAGGAGAACTTGGACAGGAATTACAGGAAACTTGCCTTCTTAAGATCTGAGCATGCAAAGAGCCAGACAGCTATCCAAATCCGTTCAAGAAGGCTTAAGGATTTAAACGAGCGGAAAGAAAGATTTGTCGCAACACTTTCTGAAATTGAAAAATCTTTCTCTGAACTTGAAAGAGTTCAGAAAGAGCAGAGAGCTCAACTCAAAAACCTTGAGCGGATGCTGGAACGAAGAATTGCTCAAAAAGAAGCGGTGGAAAGAGAAATGTCCGAAGCTGGAAAAATAGCCGACTCTGCAAGAGAAGCAGTAGTAGAATTTGCGACCCAGAGAGAACTTGCAGAAACAGTGGCCGCTGAAGAGAACGCCCTTAAGAGTATAGAAGAACTAGGCGAGTTAGGCGCACTTTCCGGCGTGCATGGTCGGTTGCGCAATCTTGTAAAAGTCGATAAAACCTATCAAAAAGCGATTGAAGCTGCGGCTGCAGGGTGGCTTGACGCGATGGTTGTAAAAGATTTTGATGCCGCCTTTACTTGCACGGAAACGTTGAGGAGAATGAAGCTGGGAAGGATAAAGATAATTCCACTTCAAGGTGCATCAAATCCAAGACCCTTAAGAATTCCAGAAAAAGAAGGCGTCAGTGGCGCGGCTTCATATTTCGTAAAGTACGAAAAGCATCATGAGCCTGCGGTCAACTATGTTTTCGGCGACACGCTTATTGTCTCTGATGATAAAACTGCCTTTGCTCTGTCAAGTCAAGGCTATAGGGCAGTGACAATCAATGGCGACCTCTACGAAGCAGGCGGTGGCTTCGAAAGCGGATACTACCGTGCTCCAATAGACTTTTCCACAATCATACCGAGCGAAACAGCCATAAGAAGCTTGGACGAGGCCGTCAAAGCTCTTCAGCAGCATCTCTCACAGAGAGACATTGACGTAACAACTTTTGAAGAAGAAATAGAGAGAACCCGAATTGAAATTACCCGTTTGTCAGAAACCATCACAACTCTCGACAGAGAAATAGTTAGAGTCAAGAGAAGCATCAAGCGAACGAAAATTAACATCAAACGAGTAGAACATAACCGCGCAAAACTTGAAAAAGAAATAGAGAACGAAAGAGCACAAATCTGGCTCTATAAGTCTGAAAGAAGCTCCATCCAAAAAGAACTTCGAAAACTCCAAATTGAAATCGCCAGCTTAAGACGGAAAACAGATCCTGGACACATCCAAGAATTAGAAGTTAAAAGAGAAAAGATGGCAGAGGAAATAATCGCCTTAAGACAAAAACTTGGTACGCTTCAAACAGAAATTTCAACCCTTCAATCACAATTTGACAACGTTTTAAGAGTTGGCTATAAAAATGCGAGGATTCAACTTTCAAAAGTTGAACAGCAATTGAGGAAAGTGGCGGAAGAGGTGAACGATGCCCTTCAAGAAAGGGAGTCACTGAAGCTGGAGCTGTCAGAGCTGGAAAAAAGTCGCGTTGAACTTTCCAAGACGGTTTTTTCCGCGAGAGAGGAATCCAAAAAGTTCACTGCGCAGATAGATGACATTGACAAGGAACTCCGCAAACTTGACAACGAATATGAGCAAGCCGACCGCTTATTAAATCACCTTCAGCTTAATATTCAAACAGCTCTTCTGCAGCTTGAACAGTATCAAAGCCAACTGGCACAGTTTGGTTACGAAAAGCCATTTGAAGCATCTCTGAAGCAGGCGGAAGAAGCTGAAACATCGATTAAAATGATGCGTTTCGACCTCGAAAGAATCGGGGGAGTAAATCAGCTTGCTCTATCCCATTACGCGGAACAAACTTCACGATACAAAGAACTTTCACTAAGGTTAAATGAAATGGAGAGAGAAAAACAGGCCATAGTGCAGTTCATGGACGAAATTGACCGTAAAAAACGAAAAGTCTTCACGGAAGCCTTCGAAAAAATCAACCTAAACATGAAAAAATACTTCGCAAAGCTTACAGGAGGCGGGAATGCCACCCTTAAACTTGAAAATCCGGATGAGCCCTTCTCTGCCGGTATAGACATGCTTGTGCAATTTCCCAACAAACCTTCAATAGTTGTTGGCGGAGCAAGTGGAGGTGAACGTTCGGTGGCTGCTGTAACCTTCATATTTGCTTTAAAAGAGTTTACTCCAACGTCTTTCTATATCCTTGACGAGATAGACGCCCATCTAGACGCGTTTCACGTTTCAAAACTTGCTGACCTCTTATTGGAGGAGTCGGAGAAAACTCAGTTTATAGTTATAACCTTGAAGCCTGAAATGGTGAATAAAGCGCATAAAGTCTACGGAGTATATGAACGTAACGGGGTCTCAAATGTTATCTCCGCAAAATTCTTGGAGGCGTCAAGTTAATGGCTGCAGTGGCCAAAAAGCCCTTTTATTTGCGTCCTCCATGGAACATACTCTTCGAATTCCATAAACTCGAAAAGCTAACTCCTTGGAACATTAACATTGCGTATTTGCTTGCATCCTTTCTTGAGGAAATGGAGAAGAGTGGAAAAGTAGATTTCAGAGCTTCAGGCGTCGCCCTTGATTCTTCTGCATTAATATACTTGATGAAGTCTAAGCTTTTGCTGACTCTCGAAGAGCCGCCTAGACTTCCAAAAGTTATACAGGATTTTGTGCCTCCACCGCTTTTTCTGCCCCTCAGGCACGAGTTGACATCAACAACTATAAGACATCTTTTGGAAGTTCTCGATGATGTGTTGAAGGGCGAAAAGTTTATTCAGATTGAAAAAACAGTTGTTGAACCAATTCTTCCGGCGCCGTCAGATATTCTGAGTCAGTTAGACATGTACTTGATGGAAATTGAACTGCAAATGAAAAAGCTTTACGAGGTTCTATCCGCGAAAGTTAAGGGCACTGGAATAATCGGATTTTCAAGCTTAATAGCCGGGGCGGTAAGGTTAGAAGCTATTCGCACATTCATTATCCTACTATTTTTGGCACAAGAGAAAAGGGTAATCTTGTGGCAAGATGAAGGGTCAGAAGAAATATACATAGCCCTAGGAGATCTAAGCATTGCAAAAGGTGAATAATCAATTACCTGGGTCAGATGCCGATTCTCTCAAGAAGCAGACTGCAGCCAGGACGCAGCGTGAGTTAGCTCTGTTGGAAGCTGCGTTATACGTTGCGGGTCGCCCATTAAACCTTAACGAGCTATGTTCAGTTTTGAACACTCGTTCAAAAAATAAAGTCAAAAAACTTGCGGGTACTCTCGTGCGAGAATATGCTATTAGAAATACAGCTCTTGAAATCTTAGAACTGAAAGATGAAAGATACGTTTTGCAGCTAAAAGCAGATTTTACACCGTTAGTCAAGAAACTTGTTAATAGACCCCTACTCTCTTCCGGTCCACTGAAAACACTTTCTTACATAGCCTTTAGGCAGCCAGTATCTCAAAGAAGGGTTGTTGAAGTGCGGGGTCACCATGCATATGGTCATATAAAACTGTTAAAGGAGATGGCTTTACTTATTGCAGAACGAAGCGGCCGCACAACGGTTCTGAAAACAACAGACTATTTTGCAGATTATTTCGGGTTAACTCAGGATATTGCGGCTATGAAGAGGGAATTAAGACATATCTTCGGAGACGTAGTAAAGCAAGAAAATCAATCTTAGAATGGATATGTTTATATGCAAACTAATGGTGATAATGAAGACCAAGTTTAGCAATTTGAAGGAAATGTGAAATGTCGGTTTGGCATGGCGACTTGCATAAGAGGAAGCTATCTGGAGGAAGAAAAAAGGCCTATAGAGTGAAGAGAAAATTCGAGCAAGGTTCGTTTCCCGTGGAAACAACGCTGGGCGAACCGAAACAGAAGAGAGCCAAAGGAAGAGGCGGTAAAACGAAAATTAAGGTATTAGCCGATAAACATGCTTCTTTAACTGACCCGAAAACTGGAAAAACTGAAAAGGTCGAGATTTTGCGAGTCGTTAGAAATCCCGCCAATATCGACTATGATAGAAGAGGCGTCATAACAAAAGGCGCGGAAATAGAGACTTCCCTAGGACTTGCACGAGTTACTTCCAGCCCGGGAAAAGATGGAACAATAAATGCTGTCTTAATTGGCAGAGAAGAAAAGGTATGACCTTACTCCTGTTTTATTGGGGCTCCACTGCGAATTTTTAGCAGTTGTCTTGCAATCTTTTGGACTATCTGTTCCTTTGACTCTTTTTTCTTGACAAGAATCATTCCATTTTTCAGCCAAGGCGTCCTAGAATAACAAGTCTCCGCGACAAGTTCAGTCTCTAAACCTAGCTTTTCCGCGGCTTCTTTGATATCAAGGCTTTTAGGGGAAGGCACAGCCAAACTTTTTGGAACACGTCTTCCCTCTGTTCTCGTTTTCGTCGAGTCAAAGTAAGCTGGCCATATTATTATTTTCTCTTGCTTGCGCATATTTTTCACCATCTTTTCATTTGTGGGCATAATAGGCTGTTAATCTTGTGTTGATGCCATATGTTCTAACGAAGCCAAAGCGTTCAAACTGTACTATGGTTTTTGGCTTCAACTGTCTGCAGGCATTCTCGGCGACTCCCTCGCTTGTTGTTGCATCAGGCATAATGACTTGACAAGGTATACTGTCTCTGATTGATACCCAATGGATTAATTGTGTTTTTGTTCTCCTTATGTCATCATAGGATTCGCTGACGTAAGATGCTTCCACAGAATAAGCTTCTATGCTTTCGAGTCTTATATTGAAAAGTTCCATAAGGCGAATCATTGTCCCCATTTCTAAATTCTCCATGTCCTTCTTCGCGACCCAGAAGGTTGCTGATCCACTTTCGACTTCAGGTGTTATGATATATTCTCTAAATCCTCTATCAGGATTTTCTGGATGCAATGCAAGTTTTACCTTGAAAATCTTTGGAATCCGTTTAACCGTCAGCTCTATTGGATCATGTACAAAGAAGTACCTGTCACTTATCGGGTCTAGAAGTTTGCGGTTGTAAGCGTATAGGTTTTCCCAGCTTAAAATGACATCTGAGGTCTTAGGTCCCACGTCAATCATCATCTTTCTGATGGCTTCCGGCATTATTCCACGTTTTCTTAAAGCCGCAAAGGTTGCCAAGCGAGGGTCGTCCCAATCTTTGTAGAGGCCTTCCATTATTCCCTGAACAATTTTCGACTTGCTCAAAAAGGCACCCGTGATTTTTAGTCTCCCGTAATGTATGGCCTCTGGATATTTCCAACCTAAATGCCTATACATGTACTCTTGGCGAACCATGTTTGTCAAGTGTTCTTTTCCACGAATTATGTGGGTTATACCCATGAGATGATCGTCTAAGCCGCATGCCAGATTGTAAAGGGGCCAGATGCGATATTTGCTTCCAACCCTTGGATGCGGGCATTTTTCAGTGTCTATGACTCGCAGGGCAGGCCAGTCTCGAACAGCAGGGTTCGGGTGATTTAAGTCTGTTTTAATGCGAACTACAACTTCGCCTTCACGGTAATCACCATCGAGCATCCGTTTCCATCTTTCCAAATGCTCCTCCGGTGGCAGATTGCGGCAGTCGCACGGCATACTGTCTAATGTTTTCTTTCGGAATTGCTCGGGCTGACACGTGCAAACGTAGGCATTTCCGTCTTTCAACAGTTTTTCGGTGTACTCGTAGTAAATGGGAATTCTGTCGCTTTGAATATATTTTTCGTCAATTTTGCATCCAAGCCAAGTTAGATCTTCATATATGCGATCATAAAACTCTAAAACTGGTCTTTTCACTTTGGGGTCTGTGTCTTCAAACCGGAGAATGAATTTTCCGTCATACGTGCGCGCGTACTCATGGCATAATATTATGGCTCTTGCCGATCCAAGGTGTAGGACACAGTCCGGATTCGGTGAAAATCGTGTTGCAATTCTAGCATATTCATTTACGTTCGGTAAAGGCGGAAGATGTTTTTCCTCTTCAACCTTTTCCTTTTTGAGGATTTGTGGCCATTTCTCTTCAACAATCCGTTTTTGCTCACCCAGTGTAAGATTGCTGATTTCCTTCACAATCTCGTTAACTAGAGTGGGCAGCTCCTTGACTTTCGTTCTTAATTCTGCTTTTTCACCCAAGATTTTGCTAATAACTGGGCCTGCTTGGGGTTTGCCATCATGCCTAATTGCATTTAGCAAGGCGATTTTTCGAATAAACTCTCTAAGTTCCGCATCATCTTCAAGCGTCAACAGGCTTTCACTTATCATGCTTTAGATGTTTCTTTTAATCAAGAATTCCCCGAAGGCTTTTAATTTATCTTTTGCATCAGACGCAGGCAAAAGCTTTTCAACTTCTTTCCAGCTTTCTTCGACAATTCTTGCTGCAAAGTTTTTCACATATTTTATGGAGTCGTATTTTTGCATTATTGTAATGGCTTCGTTTCGGAGCGCTTGGTCAGAAGTGTGCATCTTCAGTATCTGGATGAGTCTCTTTTTATCTTTGGGATTTGCCACTTTCAGTGTGTGAATAACCATTAGAGTTCTTTTTCCTTCTGTTACGTCTTGCCCTGACCCACCTTTCTTTTCGGCAAATTCTTCACCTGTCAAATCCAGAATGTCATCTTGAATTTGAAAGGCTACGCCTATGCTTTCAGCAAAGTAGCCGAGTTTTTCGATTTTTTCCTGGTTTGCATCTGCCAAAATAGCGGCGAGTTTAGCTGATAGCCTTGCCAACGTTCCTGTCTTGTAAGCGCACATCTGTAGATAGTCTTTTTCACTTATTTTGTTGGCATTTGCTATACCCTTGTGCCATGCGATATCCATGGCTTGTCCAAGACTCAGATTTATCATTTCTTGAACGTAAATTTCATAAATCATACAGAGTTTTTCTAGAGAAACCTTCTCTCTATTTTCCATTAGAGGCAGAAGCGGCAGATAATACATCGCATTTCCAGCGTTTATAGCAATGTCTAACCCGTAGATTTTGTATGTGCATGGTTTTCCTCTTCTGTATTCCGACACATCTTCTATATCATCTATAATTAATGTTCCGTTATGGATTACTTCCGGTATTATGGCAAAGTCGATGAACTTTTCGGGGTTTGCGCCTAAAGCTTCGCAGATCAATAAAAAAAGGGATGGCCGCCATCTTTTTCCGCCTCTATCAAGAATTTCCCATATTGGTTCTGCAATCGCTTTGTTCACAGTTTCTAAGTTGCAGGCGTATTTTGGTGGGTTGATTCCAAACAGTTTCGCATTTTTTGAAAAAGTTCTAGGAATGTACTTTTCAATAACTTTGTCAATTAAAGGCGCTTTTTCTTCGAGAAATTTTTCAATATTCAAGTGTTATTTTCACCTCTTTTGGAATAGTGTTCTACGTCAAATCCTCTTGCCTTTAGCCATTCAGATGTTTTTCCTGTTACTACGAGTGGAGCTTTTCCCAATTGTTCAACTCTTTCTGCTCCTACGAGGAACATAGTATTTCTCAACTCTTCCATCAAAAGCCGAAGCATGTTTTCCGTTTCCCTCACCCCTTTAATTGCTGTTTGAAGTGCTGGTTGAGAAAGGCTTGTCAGACTCGCGTTTAAGGCTAAAGCTTTAGCAATGCCTATGCCATCTCGTATTCCGCCTGAAGCAATAACTGGAATGCTGACTGTTTGAGTAACTTCGGCGATGCTAACTGCTGTCGGGATACCCCAGTCCCAGAAAACTTCGCCTAAGAAGCGTTGAGACCTGTTTTTTTCTCGTTTTGCACGGTAATATTCAACTGCGGCGAAGCTTGTGCCTCCGGATCCGCCTACGTCTATGCCTTTCACGTCGACGGCTTGGAGTTTTTTTGCTTCTTCCGCGGATATGCCTGCGCCTGTCTCTTTTGCGATGATCGGTTTGTCCAGTTCTTCTGCGATTTCTCCTATTTTTTCGAGAATTCCTTTGAAGTTTGTTTGACCTTCGGGTTGAACAGCTTCCTGCAATGGGTTTAAGTGTATTGCTATCGCGTCTGCGTCAATTATTTTTATGGCTCTTTTCACTTCTTGTAGGCCGTAGCCATGGGTAAGCTGCACTCCTCCTATGTTGGCTATCAAGAAGGCTGTAGGTGCCTTTTTTCTTACCACCGTAAAGGTTTTTTCTAGTTTCTTGTCCTCTATAGCGGCCCTTTGGCTTCCAACACCCATTCCCAAACCTAGTTTTTCCACGGCTTCAGCTATTGTCGCGTTAATTTTCGTTGCTTCTAGTGTTCCTCCGGTTATCGCGCCTACAATTAATGGTGCAGAAAATTTGTGACCGAAAACGGTCGCGGATAAATCGATTTCGTGTCTATTAATTTCTGGAAGTGCCTTGTGGACTAAGTGGATGTCTTCAAATCCAGTTGTGGCTTTTCTAGCTTGAGCTTTCTGGTCTAAACAAATTCTAATGTGATCCAATTTTCGTTTCTCTGTTTTTTCCGCCATTTTTAATCCCCCTTCTCTATTATGGTTCCTTCCACTTCTTCGCTCCTAAGGGCTTTAAGAATGCGGTTCGGATTAGTAGCGTTAACAATTGTCACCGGGATTCCTTGCTCTATGGCAAGAAGAAGCTCGGTAATTTTGCCAGGCATACCGCCCGTCACATCGCTCGCTGAATTCTTACCTAACAGGTTCTGGAGTTTTCTTAGTTCTTCTAATGTTAAGTGCTTGAACATCTTTGCGGTTTTCGTAGCTTTCGGGTCTGCATCGTACAGTCCGTCGACATCGACGCCTATTACGATTCTTTGGGCGTCAAGTTTTTTGGCAATGTATGAAATAATCTGATCACCGGAAAGTATTGTGAATCCCAACTTTGTGTCTAGGACAGCGTCTCCATAAAGAACTGGCAGGAAGCCCATTTTTAACAGTATTTTCAATATCGCGTCATCGAAACACTTGATCCTACCTTCTTCCGTTATTATGCACGAAGATGGCGTGATTGAGACTGCTGGAATGTTGTGCCACACTAATGCGTCCATAAACAGGCCGTTAAGCACGGTCATTATGTGGTGAGTTTCTGCAAATCCGGCTCTCTGAGCTTCTTCTTTCCATCCGTCTCTAATATTGTATTTTTGGGCTACTGGGTGTCCAAAGCTTCCGCCGCCATGGACTACTATCAAATTCTTGATATTTGCTTTCTGTATTTCTTCCACTATCCTGTTCATAATCTCTGTTCGTGCGGTCAGCTCGCTGCTTTTATCGGTTATTACTGAACCGCCGATTTTCAAGATTGTAGGTTTAACCTCGCTCAATTCCAAAACCTCAATCCGTTTTCCTCGCTACGAAGGCTTTTCCACTGTTCTTTGAATGGAATTTTAAACCTATTCGAATCTTTCATTTTTGCCAAAGCTATCATGCAGCCGCCTCTGTTGGCGCCTTTTCGTTTCGAATAATGGTGACAACATCATTCTCTATTCGAATCAAATCTCCTGTTTCTATCTTCGAAATATCAATCTTATCAACACAAGGTATTTCTGAGATTATCGCACCAACAGCGACGACAGTCTCACACTCTTTATTTATTATTCCAACAGGAGCCACACCATTCTTTTTCATTCTATAGAGAGTGTAGGACCCAACGGTTGACCCCTTACCATTTGGAAAAACGAGTATTTTGCCTTTCACAATCTTTCCCTGCAATTCATGCCCTTTTTCAATTATCTCACTGGTGTTTGGGTCTACTCCTCCGTAAAATGAAATTGGTTGCGAGCTTGCTAAAGCTTCCCCTTCTCCGCTTCCCCTTGAAATAATTCTCCCTCTTAACTCCATTTTCCGCTCACCGCAGCTTCTATGCACTCTTCTAAACTTCCCATCTTTGTCATAATATTGTTTTGCCTTGAATAATAGCATCCTTTTGCGGAAGTTGTTGCAACGGATCTAAATCTTCCTTTCAGTGGGGCTACTGCCATACACGTATCGCAGGCAAATTTTCCTCCGGCCCTTTCGATAATTTCAGTGTAGCCCCGAGTGTCAGCAAGTTGTTTCACCATTCTTGAGCATGCAACCCAGAATTCTGTGTTCGAAGAGATTTTTCTATTTTTTACTAGCTCCGCTATTTCCGCTATTTCTTTGATTGAACAATGGGGACAGCCTATACATACAAAGTCGATGTCGGTGGTGTCATCGTTAATTTTTCCGTATGCTTCTTTTATGTCCTTGTCTTCGATTGTGATCTTCTCTTTTGGCGGCTGATGATTCTCAGATCCAGGAGTTATGCCTTGCATGTAGAAAAGCGGTTTTGAGCCATAAGTCACCACCGAAGCACAAAAAGATTTTAACTCATCCAATTCAGCATCTTTTATGCCAGTTATGTATGGTATTTTGTTTTCGGCTTCTTTGCCGATGCTGTAGCCAAGAGCGCCCCAGTCTGGAAGTTTTTTTAAACTGGCAGTTACTTGCACATGAATGTCTGGCGCTCTGTTCTCGTCGAGGTGCAACCCGTAGCATGGCGTTTTGCCAACGAAGGCCGCTGCTAGAGCTGAGGGCCCACCTTCTCTATTTGTTTTTGCTCCGATTACCGAATTTGCGAAGGTCACTGCTGAGGACTCGGACCACGCAACGTGTTCTCCGTATCTCGGTAAGTTACCTATCAAGTACGGCGTGCACGTGCAAGAGATGATTATACCCATTTTCCTGAAAGCCTCTATTACCAAATTCTGTTTCTCCGCGAACTCCTCGTCGATCCCGAGTTTTCTCCAATTCTCCAAATCCATTCCCGCGGGGTTCAAAGTTGTAAGTACTTTGACTCTTCCGTCCTTTGCTAATTCATTTAGAAAGTCTAGCCCAGCGTCTCCGAGGTTGTGATAGGATACTCCTGCGACTTGAACAGACCCAACTTTTATTAGTCGTTCAGCGCCGTAAATATCGCCTAGGGCAACGAGTATCTCCATGGATTTTC
>CAZDZM010000039.1:0-12583 GCA_964509945.1 uncultured Candidatus Bathyarchaeia archaeon | reverse complement strand
GGGCTTTCCATCTCAACCGCTTTATGCATTCTCCGCGCATCTTAGATAGAAGCTGGTCACTACTTTTGAAAAGAGCGGCTGACTTTTTGCACAGCTGAGTTTTCTTTCGAAACCACAAGGTGCACATGCTCAAGAGTTATGCTGGGTAGCCCAGTTCTTCAAATGTGCAGAGTAACTCAAGTTTTGATACTGGAGTCTTCGGGTGAGGCCCAAATTTTTGTACGTATGTTTTGTAAATCTCCATCGCTTTATCAAAACTTGCTGCTTCAATAAGCATCACGGCATTCCACTCGCTTGACGGCACAAATACCCCTTTAAAGTTTACTCCCTCTATCCCCTGAGCTATGCCCATGATTCTTCCAATGTATTCTTTAAACTCTTCAGGCGTCCCAACCCAATTGAAGTAATAAAGTGCTAACAAGGAATTTCACCTCCTCTGAATTTATTTCCCTCACGCATATACTATGTGTTGAACTCTTGAAAAAATTTTCTACACGAAGCCTCCCTGCCCTTACGAGAAAATCTATAGAAAAACTGCTTCTCTACAGTAAAATTGTGGGCGCCAAATCCTGTTATAATTGTATTAATAACAAACTTATAAAAGAGGGTTCATTTCATTTATTTCCATATAAAAAGCTGAAAAGATGGAGGCAAAAAAACCTCAAGAATAAACGCAAACAGAAAAAAGGGGAAAGTGCGTGGAGATTTAGGTGAAAACAAAGCTGTGCAGTTTCTGTTTGAAGAGTGGCATACTATGCCAAAAGTGTTCAGCTAAAGTTAAGTCTGGAGAAATTAGTGATTTAGATTTAAAAATTGCCCGTTTACTATTATCCTTAGGAGACAAATATCCTTCTCTTCAGAACGTTTATTTTCATAAGGCCGTCGATGTTGGGAAGACTTTGGCGGTGATTGTTGGACATGGCGATGTTCCGCGCCTTTTGGGTTATGGCGGAAAAATTATTAAGGCATTAAGTGGGGAGACTGGCAAGTCTATTAGGATTTTGGAATACGGCGTTGATGATAGAAAATTTTTGGAAGACTTATTCACACCCTATAGCATATTGACGATTAACACAATTTGGCTTCCTGATGGAACCACTGAAACCAGGGTTATTTTGAGGAAAAAGCACGGTTCTCAACCGCCCTTTGACCTTAAGGCTTTAAAGGAGATCGCCCGTAAAGTTCGAAACATGACGTTGCGAATTGAATTTGCAAGTTAAAGGTTGGCGATTAACCAATGAAGTTGGACTCCATTGGCGATTGGTGCAGGACACACTGCTCTGTTGACGTAAAGCCTGATATGGACGGTGAAGAGGTTACACTTTTCGGTTGGGTTCAAGAAATAAGAGATCTAGGCGGCGTACGTTTTATAATATTGCAGGACAGAGAAGGCACGATTCAGGTTACGATTCTGCGAAGAAAAGTAAGTGGCGAGGTTTTGTCGAAAGCAGGCGTTTTGCAGAAAAGATACGGCGTAGGCGTGAAGGGCATTGTGAAAAAAACTGACATGACGCCCAGAGGCGTCGAAGTAATGCCGAAGGAGATTAAGATCTTCAACGTGGCTTCTTCCCAATTGCCAATTGACATCACTGGTAAAACACCGGCCAACCTTGAGGTTCGATTGGACGCGAGAGCATTAGATCTTTGCCAAGAAGAGAACACTGCAATTTTCAAAGTCCAACACCAAGCCGTAGGAGTAATACGAGATTTTCTATTCAAAAAAGGCTTTTTAGAGGTTCACACCCCACGCATTATTGCCTCGGCGACAGAAGGTGGCGCATCCCTGTTCCCCGTCGATTACTTCGGAAAAAAGGCATTTCTTGCACAGAGTCCGCAATTGTATAAGGAACAATTGGTTATGAGCCTAGAAAGAGTTTTCGAGATCGGCTCCTTTTTTAGAGCTGAGGAATCTCATACACGCCGCCACTTGAGTGAATTTGTTTCCGTAGACATTGAGCAGGCATTTGCAAATGCCGAGGATGTTATGCAACTGCTTGAACAGCTGATGCAACACGTTTGCAGAACTGTTCAAGAAAAATGTAGGAATGAACTAGCGACCTTGAAGCATAGAATCGAAATTCCAGAGCTCCCCTCTAAACGTGTAACTTATGATGTTGCCCTCAAAGAATTAGAGGAGAAAGGAGTAAAAATCCCCTGGGGCGAAGACATACCAACCCAAGCCTTCAGAACCTTGGGGAAAATCCATCCATGCTTCTACTTCATCACCGACTGGCCTACGCGTTCTAAAGCGTTCTATATAAAACCGCGTGAAGATAACCCTGAACTGTGTGAAGGCTTCGATCTGATGTGGCGTTGGATAGAACTTGTTTCCGGCGGAACGAGAATAGCCTCAAAAGAGCTTCTGGTAGAGCGTTTAAAGGCGAAGGGCTTGAACCCTGAATCCTTTAAGTCTCATTTGCAGGCATTTGATTATGGAATGCCGCCTCATGCGGGCTGGGCCATAGGCTTAGAAAGATTGACTATGATGTTGACTGGAAAAAAGAACATACGCGAAGTAGCTCTGTATCCAAGAGACAAACTCAGATTAACACCGTAATTTTTTTAGGGTTTCACTAGGCCATAAAGTCAGAACCTTTTTTCCATCAGCTTTACTTATTTTATAGAAGTATCTTCCAGAATGAATATAACGGGAAGTGCCTACATCTATTTTTCAGAGGAGGAAGGGGAGTGAGAAGAAGATATGCCTTATTATTCTTTACCGTAACAATTATGATAATTGCCGTTACTTTTTCAGTTACAGGCTTTGCAGATTCATCTTTGTCTTTTTCGACATTCGGCGATGGCGTTATAGATAAGAGGCAACGTGAAGCTTTCACTGTGAAAATCACATTTAAAAACACTGGAAATACCGATGGCACTTGGTCTGTCAACATAGCGTTGGAAGGCGACTCATGGTCTTGGCGCGGGACACCGCAAAGATTGACCCTTAAGCCTAACGGTACAAAAACTGTGGTATGGAATGGAAGTGTTCCATACGACGCCACGGTACATTCAGTGGCAAGACTCGTAGCCTATTACGATGATTCTTTTGAGCGACTTAACTGGTGGATTCGCGTGGTTTCCGGCGCGGAAATAGCGATAGTTTCTAGCACCTTAGAGTAGTCTTACTCTAGTAGGCTTTAGAATTCGCTTCTATACGTTTGTGTAAAAGTTATAATACTTTTTAGAGAAGATAGTTGTTTTTCTAATTGCCTTGTCACCTTTTTATGACCAGCTTAATGCCTTCCACCTCAGTAGCGTGAGCTTCTCTTAGCGCGTACGCGCGAATGTACAACGCCTTTCGCTCAAAAATCGCGAATGAGATGAAGCCAAAATTCTTGAAAGGTTATGAGAAACCAGGAAGACTGTAAAGATAAAAGAAGTCACTCAGAACGTTTAGTGGCAAAACAAATTAGGCTTCAGCTTTATTCCTTAATTTGAAGGTTGTATGGTTATGGAAAGAGTGGGCGTGCTTGTCGTTGCATACGGAGCAAGAGAAGCTGCAATTGTTGACGCTTTCGCCAGAAGCCAAATTTACGATGTGGAAATTTACGTTGCAGACAAACAAAAAAATCCGTTTAACGCCAAAAAAGCTGCTAAACATGTTGTCATACCTGACTTAAACGTGGAAGAAATATGCAAATTCGCTGATGCCAACAAAGATAAAATCGATTTTGGCGTAGTTGGCCCGGAGAAACCCATAATTGACGGTGTTCGTGACCTCATGGAGGAGCGAACAAAAATCCCGGTAATTTGTCCCAAGAAAGACTACGCCATAGAAGCAAGCAAGGTTCAGCAACGCTTGTTATTTCAGGAAGTTATGCCTGAGGTAAACCCAAACTTCAAAATTTTTAACCCCAAAGACTACAAGAATCTGGAAGAAGTGAAAAAGGCTGTTTACAGTTGGCTTGACCAACTCAAAAATAAGGCTGTTGTCAAACCCGACAGGCCTGCTGCAGGAAAAGGCGTGGGCGTTTGGGGAGACCACTTTGCAACTCGCGAACAACTTTTCGAACATTTTCTAGCGAATTTTCAGCACGGTACCGTCATCGTAGAGGAGAAAATTGAAGGTGAAGAATCAAGTTTTCAAGCTTTCTGCGATGGCAAACATCTTGTGCCTCTACCTGAAACACGGGATTACAAGCGAGCCTTTGATGATGACAAGGGACCGAATACCGGTGGAATGGGTTCCTACAAAAATCTCGGTGAACTCTTGCCCTTTATGACCACTAATGACAGAAGCAGAGAGCTCGCTGTTGTCAGTACAATCTTCGAAGAATGGAAGACTAAAGCAGGTGACAAGACAGCTTTGAGGGGGGTGCCTTTTTACATGGCTTTTATGCACACCTGCAAGGGACCGAAAATTCTTGAAAACAATAGTCGACCGGGAGACCCTGAAATAATTAACATATTGCCCATTCTCAAGGATGATCTTGTGGATGTTTGCTTTAAAATCTTATACGGTGCCTTGACGCGCGTTGAGTTGGAGAAAGCGGCAACCGTTTTAACGTACAAGGTTCCACCAAACTACGCCGGCTATATTGACGCGTATCCAGAACTTGTTGACAGAGCTGAAGTTGGGAAACCGGTTGACTTAACTAAGGCGTACAAGTTAACTGAAAAGTATGGTGATAACATCCGCGTTTATCCCGCATCCATGGAGCTAAGAGATGATGAAACTTACGCTCTAAAATCCAGAGCTGCGGGTGTTTTGGGCATTGGCGAGAGCATCGAAGAGGCGAGGCGAATCTCTTTAGAAGGCGTAAACGCCGTACATGGTGGGGCTCTTTGGTATAGAAAGGACATAGCCTCGAAGCAGCACATCCAAAAATGCGTTAGGCACATGAAAGAGCTGAGGCAAAAACGGTGAAGAAAGTTTTCATTTCCGATTGCGAAGGACCTATCTCTAAAAATGATAATGCCTTTGAGATTACGGCACATTTCGTTCCAAATGGCGACAGACTCTTCACGGTCATAAGCAAATATGATGATGTACTCGCAGATGTTCTGAAACGGCCACGTTACAAAGCCGGCGACACACTAAAGCTGATTTTGCCTTTTCTCAAGGCTTATGATGTTACTGATGAGGGAATGCGGGAATTTTCGTCCCGGAACTTAATTTTAATGGCCAATGTTAGGGATTTGCTTCAACATGTTAGAAATATCGCCCATGCCTTCATAGTAAGCACAAGCTACGAACACTACATACGAGCCCTATGCCAAGCCCTAGATTTTCCATACAAAAATAGCTATTGCACCAAGCTAAGCATTGATAGATGCGCGATGACTGTAAAAGAAAAAGGAAAACTAATCGAAATTGCCCAAAAAATCGCGCAAATGTCACTGATTGAAATTCCTTCAAAAGCGAAATCTCTGAAAGATTTTTCAGAAAAAGATCAGGAAACGATTCAACGACTTGACTGGATTTTCTGGAATGAAATAGCGAACATGAAATCTGGAAAATTCTTCTTTGCAGTTGATCCTGTAGGGGGTAGCGAGAAGGCTGAAGTCGTGAAAAATGCTGTTAAAAGAGTGGGCGCAACGCTGGAGGATGTAATTTATATTGGCGATAGTATAACAGACATCGAAGCTTTTAGGCTTGTGAGAGAACATGGCGGGTTGACGGTTTCTTTTAACGGCAACAACTACGCTGTAGAAAATGCTGAGATAGCTGTCTTGTCAGAGAATAGCATTGTGACCGCTGTCATTGCCGATGTCTTCTGCAATTTTGGAAAACAGCAAGTTTTGCGTTTGATTGAAAACTGGCGTCGTGACACACTAAATAAAATCTCTGTGAATCCTGTTTTGATTGAGCGACTTTTCGCTTTATACCCAAGTGAGCTGCCTAAAGTTAAAATAATAACAAGCGAAAATATTGAGCTTCTAGCAAAAGTAAGTAGCGAATTTAGAAAAAGGATTAGGGGCGAAGCCATTGGGAGGCTGGGGTGAATGGTTAAGGCAGTTGAGATTGAAGACACTTATGCAGAGGCTTTTGAAGGAATTTTCTGTCGTGTAATTGTTTCGGCTGATGATGAAGAAACATTGCGAAAAGCAGCTGAAGGTTCTACGGCCACGCCATCAATAGTGATAGGCAGAATTGAAGGCGGAATCGAAAAATGGCTAGGCGAAGACGAGACTCCTGATAAGCGCAAAGGTGCGATGCTGCAGTTTTGGGGGAGTGTCGACTCTAGAAAACCCTTTTCAGATTCCCTGAAAAAGTTTGAAACTGAACTCTCCTACAGAATCCGCCAAGACATTCTTGTCAAGCCTTTCACTGCAATTTTTGACGCTTTATCTCATGCTGAAGGGAAAATAGATATGATGGAGCGTGTGGGCCACTGTGGAGACGGTTATGAGTGGGTAGAGAAGCGTTACGGCCGCGAAGTTATCGTCGTGCCTATAATGGTTCCCGACTTCATAATTGAAGGGTTTTTGGGTTATGCCCGAGGTATTATGGGTGCAAACTTTTGGGTTATGTGCAAAACTAAAGAAGCCATGAAAGAGGCTGGCGGAAAAGCCCTAGAGGCAATAAATAGAATTGAAGAGGTAATAGCACCATTTGCCGTCTGTTCTGCCGGCTCAAAACCTGAGACACACTATCCGTGGATAGGACCGACAACGAACCATCTATACTGCCCATCGCTAAAGCGAAAACTCGGAGATAAGTCGAAAGTTCTTGAAGGAGTTGGTTATATTCCTGAAATAGTGATCAATGGGGTTTCGATGGAAGCCGTTAAAGAAGCCATGAGAGCTGGTATAGACGCTGCGTCTAAGGTTGATGGCGTGGTGAAAATTTCCGCTGGGAATTACGGTGGAAAGTTGGGTGGATACAAGATTTATTTGCGTGAGCTGTTTTCATGACCTGTTTTGATGTCGTCGGATTTGGTGCTTTAAATGTGGATAGACTTTTCAAAGTAAACAGAATCGCTAAGGCGGAAGAGGAAAGCTTCATAATTGAATGTGAAGAAACTTGCGGAGGCTCTGCAGCCAATACTATTGTGGGTTTGGCGAGGTTCGGCTGTAAGGTGGGTTTCATTGGGAAAATTGCAAGTGATCGTGAAGGCGAAATGCTTGTTGAAGATTTTTGCAGAGAAGGTGTTGACACGAAGGGCATTATATATGCAAAATGTGGCCGAAGCGGTGAGGTAATGGGTTTTGTGGATGAAAAGGGCGAGCGTGCTTTATACATTGATCCGGGTGTAAACGACACAATAGCTTTTGGCGAAATAAACCTTGAATATACTTCTCGAGTGAACTTTTTGCATTTGACGTCCTTTGTGGGAGAAAAATCCTTTCAGGCTCAGAATAAACTTTTGGAGGTGCTTCCTGAACAAGTCAAGGTGAGCTTTGATCCAGGTGCTCTGTACGCGGGGATGGGCTTGTCCAAGCTGGATCCAATAGTAAGAAGAACTTTTGTCTTGATGCCAAATGCGGGCGAGCTTGCACTTTTAACAGGCAAAAGTGATTGCTGCAAAGGCGCTGATTTTCTTATAGGCCATGGGGTCAAAATCGTGGCTGTTAAGCTTGGCAGCAAAGGATGCTACGTGACTGATGGAAAAGAAAAACATTGGGTAGAAGCCTTTAAAGTGAAAGTTGTAGACACGACTGGCGCTGGAGATGCTTTTTGCGCCGGTTTCCTTTATGGGTTGATTAATGGCAAAAATCTCTATGAATGTGGAAAACTGGGCAACTTTGTCGCCTCCAGATGTATAATGAAAGTTGGCGCTAGGCCAGGTCTTCCACGAATTGAAGATTTAAAACTTCTTGGCTAATTTTTCGATCAGACTTTCAAAAATTAGTTTTCCGTCGCAGTATTGTGGAATCCGTTCTTGCCTTGTCCAGTCTGGCTGCTGCCACCAGTAAAAGGCTCTTTCTGGATGCGGCATCAAGCCAAATATTGTTCCTTCTGGGTTGCATATTCCAGCGATGTCGTTAAAGGAACCGTTTGGGTTCGTTGGAAAGCTGCCTTCTGCGTATTCGCCGTTTTTCTTGCAGTAGCGGAAAACCATTTGGTCGTTTTCCTGAAGCTTTTCGAGAAGCTGTCCTTCTTTTTCTTTTGAGAATATGAATCTGCCTTCTGAATTTGCCACGGGCATTCGTAGGACTTTTCCCCTTGGAATTTTCCATGTGAATATGCATTTTCCATGGCTTTCCTGCTTCACGTAAATCCAGCGGCAGTTATATCCTGAGGGAACGTTCGTTGCCAGAGAAGCTTCTGGATATTGGCTCATTCCTTCAAATCCAGGAAGCAGGCCAGCTTCAACTAATACTTGAAAGCCGTTACAGATGCCAAGTATTGGCCGATTTTCGTCAACAAAGGCTTTGAGTTCTTTGCCTAGTTTTGCTAGTAACCATTTGGCCCACATTGCTCCAGCTCGCACATAATCTCCGTAGGAAAAACCTCCTGGGAGAACAAGTAGATGATATTCCATAAGGTTCTTCTGCTTTACCAACTCTTTTACGTGCATTGTTTCTGCTTTGACGCCTAGCTCTTGAAAAGCCCATTGTGTTTCAGCGTCACAATTTGTTCCGCCCACACGCAAAACACAAACTTTGATCTCCCGTCGTTTCATGTCATCACGTCCCGCTTAATGTTTGTTTCCAACTTTTCAGCAGTTCTAACAGCGGTGTGTCCACGATCATTGTGCCGTTTAGCCCATAGATCCTCAGTTGCGTTGCCTTCGTGACTTTACCTATTTCAGAATAAATTCTGCCTTTCATTATAGCTTCAAAATCCTCTCTGGCTTTTTCTGAGACTTCCACTAAGAAGCGACTGTTTGACTCTGAAAACAGGATGAAATCGTTGCGGCGCATGGGTTCACTTGGGATTCTTTTCAAGTCCAAATCTAAGCCATAGCCACCTGCTAAAGCCATTTCTGCTGCAGCCACAGCCAAGCCGCCTTCCGATAAGTCATGACATGCTTTAACAAGGCCCAGATCGATTGCTTTCGTTATGGCTTTGAAAGTTTTTCTAGCTTGCTTTGATCGAACTTTGGGAACGGTCTTTCCAATAAACCCTTTGAATCTGTAGTATTCTGAGCCGCCCAGTTCCTTGAAGCTTTTTCCAACGATGTAGATTAAGTCACTCGGGGCTTTAGTGTCCATAGAAACCGTTAGGCGAATATCTGGAACAATGCCTAAAGCGGTGATTAGGAGGGTTGGTGTCACCGGTCCAAGCGGTGACTCGTTGTATAGGCTATCTTTTCCTGAGATGAAGGGCGTCTTAAAGGCTCTTGCATAGTCGTAGCATGCTTCGCAGGCTTTTACGAGGGTTCCTAGTCTTTCTGGTTTTTCAGGGTTGCCCCATGTGAAATTGTCCAGCAGGGCTATCCTGCGCCCGCCCACTGCGATATTATTTCTTATCGCTTCGTCTATGGCTGAGGCTGCCATCCAGTAAGGGTCAATTCTTCCGTAATTTGGATTCATTCCGCATGAGATGGCTATGCCTTTCCATGATTCTTTCAATGGCTTTATGACTGCTGCATCATTTGGTCCACCATATTCACCGTGAAGAGGCTTGAGCACAGTTTTTCCTTTCACTTCATGGTCGTAAGTACGTACTATGTTTTCTCGGCTGGTAATGTTTGGTGAAGCTAGAAGACGTAAGAGAGTTTCTGTCGGGTTTTCTGGTTCAGGAAAAAAAGGTTCTTCAAAGTCCACGGTCTCATAAAATGCGGTTTTTATGGTTTTTGGCGGATCAAATAGGAAGGCGACGTCCATCTCTACAATCTTTTCGTCTTGATAATAAAGCCTTAGAACTTTTTCTTGGGTGAAATCTCCGATAGCTGTAGCTTCAACATCCTCTTTTTCAAAAACTTCTAAAACTTCTGGGAGGTTTTCAGGCGGTACCATTAGGAGCATTCTTTCCTGAGATTCTGAAACGTAGATTTCCCACGGTGCTAAGCCTAAATACTTTAAGGGAACTTTTTCGAGCTCCACAGTTGCACCGCAGTGGAATTTCTTTGCTGTTTCGCCTACAGCGGATGAGAGGCCTCCGCCGCCTAGGTCCGTTATCGCTGAAGCTATTTCGCGATCTCGAATTTCAATTATGGCTCTTTTCAGTTTTTCTTCTTCTATGGGGTTTGCTATCTGAACTGCCGGTCTTGAAATTTCCTCTGATTTTTCCGTGAGCTCGGCTGACGCGAAGGTCACGCCGTGGATGCCGTCGCGGCCCGTTTTTCCCCCTGCCAGAACGATTATGTCTTTTGGCTTGGCGTTTTTTCTAAACTTCTTTAGCGGCAAAAGTCCTATGCATCCGCAATAGACGACAACATTGCCCGTATAGCTTTCATCGAAGTACATTGCGCCGTTCACTGTAGGAATTCCCATGTTGTTGCCGTATGCTCCTATTCCGGCTACCACGCCCATGTAAACATATTTTGGATGTTTTACGCCGAAGGGCAGTTTCTGATAATCAAAGTCTAGCGGTCCGAAGCCTAGAACGTCTGTGCATGCTATGGGGTCTGCCCATACGCCTAGTATGTCTCGGATGACGCCGCCTACGCCGGTGGCTGCGCCGCCGAACGGTTCTATCGCAGAAGGGTGGTTGTGAGTTTCAACTTTGGCCGCTATCCCGTAGTCTTTGTCAAAGCGGATTATGCCTGCGTTGTCGTCGAAAACGGAGAAGCACCAGTGGGGGTTAATTTCTTCCGTTGCTTTTGAGATGTATGTTTTGAAAAGGCTGTTAATTTCTTCTCCGCCCATGCGGATTATGCCTCTGAAGGTTTTGTGGAAGCAGTGTTCAGACCATGTTTGTCCTATGGTTTGAAGCTCCACATCCGTAGGGTTTCTTCCTTTCTTTTTGAAGTATTCTTGAACGGTTTTCATTTCTTGCAGGTCCAGGCTTATGCCGAGTTCGCGACTGATTTCGAGAAGCTGTTCGTTTGTGGCTTCGGATGTGTTTATTTCGAAGAGTTGGAAGGAAGTTTTTCTGCGGGTGTAAAGGTTTGGAGTCATTTTTCCTCCTCTATGGCGATTGCGTAATTGTCTTTAGTTGGGTTTGCCAGGAGTCTTTTGCACATTTCTTCTGCTTTGGTTTGAGCCTCTTTGCGTGATTTGGCTTCAAGAATAATATTGTAAACTTTGCTTATGTTTACGGTTTCAGCTTTGTAGCCGAGTTCTTTCAATAATCTTGAGGTGGTTTCGCCTTCCGGGTCACTGTGCCCAGGTTTCAGGTTGACTTCGATTTTTACGCGGTATTTCATGGGCTAAATTTGATTCTTATGAAATTTAAACGCTTTTATCATCAACCAGGCAAAGTGTTATTGCAGAATTATCTTCTTGTCTTTGTAAAGAATCTTGACTCCTTCTGCGGCTGTGACTTTTCCTATTTGTTCAGCTTGTGTTCCAGCTTTTTCTAAAATATCTATGGCCTTGTCTCTATCCTTTCTTTCTACTATAATTGCGAAGCCCCATCCCATGTTGAAGGTTTTGCACATTTCTTCGTCTGTTATCGTGCCGCCGAGTTCAAAAGCGGTTTTCTGGATCAGCTCAAAAATAGGTTGAGGTTTCAGATTGTCAAATTCGAAGCCTACACCCTGTGAAAACTCTGTCAGATTACTAAATTTTAGGTATGCATCACCAGTGATGTGTACAGCTCCTTTGACTTTGAACTCTTCCGCCACGTTAAGTAAGGGTCTTACGTAGATTTTGGTTGGCTCCAAGACTTCAGCGATTATTTCTCTGTTAAATCCTTGTGGGACGTCGTGCGGTTCATACTTTCCGCCCCATTGTCTTAGTAAGATTTTTCTAGCAAGGCTTATACCGTTGCTATGCAGTCCGGAGCTTCGCATGCCAATTATTGCGTCCCCTGGCCTAATGTTTTTTCCAAAGATTATCTTGTCCCGGGCAACTTCGCCTATTGTGGCGACAATCAAATCGAAACCTTTGCCTTCCGCTAAACCTCTTATTAGTTCCGCTACATCACCTATTTCTCCGCCTGCTACGATGCATTCGGCTTCGGCAGCGCTTTTCGCTATACCTTTCAACCATTCTCTGGTTAGGGCGGGATCTGAAACTTGGGCGTGAATGTTGTCTGCTACGGCTAAGGGTTTGGCACCCGATCTTATGACATCGTTGACGGCCATCGCAACGCCATCAACGCCTATCGTATCGTATTTTTCTGCTAGCTGGGCTACAAGCACCTTTGTGCCGACGCCTTCGATGACAAAGTCTAGGTAGCGGTTTTCTCCTAGCGGAAAAATGTTTCCATAGGGAAGCTTCACAACTCTTCCGTAGCGGCTGAACCTATATGTCTCTTGCAAGATTTTTAATGCCTTTTTGGATTCTGCGCGCAGTCTTCTGTCCACTCCAGCGTCTGCGTAAGTGAACTTGGTCAACAGCCTTTTTCTCCTTAGTGCGGATGTTGTAATCTCTTCGTTACTTGGAGATAACGATTTTGCCCAGAGAGTAATGGATAAAAGTTCAAGCTAACTATTCACTTCTGCAAGGTTGATGCTTTCACTGCGGCCGTAGTCTAGCTTGGCTAGGACATCGGCCTCCCACGCCGACGACCCGGGTTCAAATCCCGGCGGCCGCACCAGAATTTTCACGCACCATTCCTGATTGTTGTATACAGGCGTCA
>CAZDZM010000038.1:0-12711 GCA_964509945.1 uncultured Candidatus Bathyarchaeia archaeon | reverse complement strand
AAATTGACTTTTCTACTTTGGCCTTCTTCAGAATTTTTGCGATCGCATCGTCTTTTTTATCATACTTGAATATGACTATGACATCTTTTTCTTCGCCACACGTCC
Source organism: uncultured Candidatus Bathyarchaeia archaeon (assembly GCA_964509945.1). GTDB lineage: Archaea > Thermoproteota > Bathyarchaeia > Bathyarchaeales > Bathycorpusculaceae > CAZDZM01. The sequence goes on along the minus strand of CAZDZM010000038.1, from coordinate 12,606 downwards.
CTTCAATTCTGGCTACGTAGTCTTCAATGGCGACCATTAGATTTGCGTGATCTCCTTCAAAACTTCCATAAATCGGTCGATTTCTTCTCGAGTATTGTATATGTAGAAGCTTGCTCTGGCAGAAGATTGTAACTTAAATATTTGATGCAATGGTTGAGCGCAGTGGAGACCGCTTCTTATCATGATGCCACAATTGTCAAGAAAAAGGGCTACGTCATGGGAGCTTAAGTCTTCAACGGTGAAGGGAATAATGCCGCATTTTGCAGACAAATCCTTTGGCCCGTAAATCTTAATTTTCTCGCATTCTCGCATGTATTTCACAGTGTATTCTGTAAGCATTTCCTCGTGTTCTTTGACGTTTTGCATGCCTATCTTTTTCAAGTATTTCACAGCTTCCATTAGGCCCACGCCGCCACTGATGTCCGGTGTTCCGGCTTCGAATCTCCAAGGCAGGTCGTTCCAAGTAATGCGACACCGTCCCGTCGCGGGGTTAAAGGAGACTTCCTTTATCATCTCTCCGCCGCCATGAAAGGGCTCCATTTTTTCCAGAATTTCTTCTTTTCCGTATAGTACGCCTATACCTGTGGGACCTAACATTTTGTGTCCAGAAAAAGCCAGAAAATCTACGTCCAGATCTTTAACGTCCACTGGCAAGTGGGGAACGGATTGAGCGCCATCCACGAGTATCAGGGCTCCATTTTCATGGGCGACTTTGACAAGGTGCTTTACATCGTTCACGACTCCATTGACGTTAGAAACGTGGCCTACACATGCCATTTTGGTTTTGCTAGAAAACTTGCTTTCAAAATCTTCGTAGTTTAGGGTCCCATCAGCGTTTACATCTGCATATTTAACATTGAATCCAATTATTTTTGAGAGAAGCTCCCACGGAACAATGTTGCTGTGATGCTCCATCAGCGATAGCACAACTTCGTCGCCTCTTTTAAGACTGCGAAGACCCCAGGCGTATGCAACTAGGTTTGTTGCCTCAGTTGTCCCTCTTACAAAAATTGTTTCCGCCATGTTTTTTGCATTGATAAATTTTGCAACCTCTTCATGAGCACCTTCATATAGCTCAGAGGCTTCTTGGGAAAGCGTGTGAACTGCTCTGTGGACGTTTGCATTGTGGTTTGTGTAGAAGTCTTCGATAGCTTCGATTACCTGCCTTGGCTTTTGTGATGTGGCTGCATTGTCGAAATAGATGAGATTGTGATTGTTTATTTTCCGTTTTAATATTGGGAAATCTTCCCTGACCTTGTAAGGGTCCAACATTATTTTTCTGCCTCCAATTTCATCCTCTTTGCGAGCATTTTAGCCAGTTCTTCCTCTTCCAGCGCCTGTTTCTCTTCAAAAGTCAGTTCCTTCTGCAGCCAATGGGGAGAAATGCCCCTATTTTGACAATATTTTCTTATGGCTCTTTTTAGGGCTCCCACGGCTAGGATGCCACAGTGAAATTTTACGCTTGGTAACCCACCTACCTCTTCTGTTACGCTTTTCCAAGTTACTTTTGTCCATGCGTCCTCAAGTTTCATTCCTTTGATCATTTCGGTAACGATGCTTGAAGTTGCTATGTTTGCGGCGCAGCCATAGCTTTCGAAGGATGCTTTCTCTATGATGCTTTGATCGTTAATTTTCAAGTAGAATGTTATCATATCTCCGCACGCGGGGTTCCCTGCAACGGCTGTAACGGTGGCGTCTTCCATTTTTCCTAGATTTTTGGGATTTTTGAAGAGTTCAAGCACTTTGGGATTGTACGGTAGGGGTATTCGTGACATGTTACTCAAATCCTGTGGAGCCAACTATTCCTCTTATTCTTTCAACTGCGCTTGGAATGACTTCTAAGACATAATTCATATCTTCTCTCGTGTGATACCGCGTCATTTTCATGAGTATGCTACCGTGAGCTTCAGAGTATTTTCTGCCTATGGCGCTTAGAACGTGGCTTGGTTGAAGAAGCCTTCTTGTACACGCACTTCCGCTTGAAACGTAAACGCCTTTAAGACTCAGTTCGATTGTTAATGCTTCACCTTCACACCTTAGGAAGCTGATGTTTACGTTGTCAGGAGCCCTATCGTTGCCCTTTGGCCCGTTGAGCTTAACATCCGATATTTTTTCTAATATTCCGTAAATAAGTTGATCTCTGAGTTTGCGCATATGGCTTGTATTTGCTTCAAAATTTTGAAAAGCCATTTCAGACGCTTTTGAGAATCCCACAATGCATGGCGTATTTTCAACTCCAGGCCAAAGTTTTTGCGTCCCTATTTGACCCTCTAAAATTCTTTCCACGTCTACGCCTTCTTTCACGTATAAAGCTCCTACGCCTCGAGGCCCCAAGATTTTGTAGCTGCTTATGGTGGCCAAGTCCACATTGGAGTCTTGAACATTGAATGGAATTTTGCCGTAGGCGTCTGAGGCATCTGTATGGAAAATTGTTTCGGGATTCTTGTTTTTGACCGTTTCCAGTGCCTCCTTGAGTGGCTGCACTGTTCCAATTTCATTATTCACAGCCGACACACTCACGAGAATTGTTTCTTTGTCTATGACTTCGCTTAATTTTTCTAGGTTTACGAAGCCTTCGTTGTTTACTGGAATTTTTGTTGTGGTAAAAGCGAATTTTTGCAGCATGTCCGTAACGTGTAAGACGTTTATGGGCTCAATTTCTGAAATTACAATTTTTCTGCCTTTGTGTTTCATCGCGAAGACTGTTCCCATGAGGGCTAGGTTGTTTGCTTCTGTTTCGCCTGGAGTAAAGTTGATTTCCTCAAGGTTTTTGCATCCTAGAGTCCTAGCGATTTTTTGTGCCGATTCCATTATTGTTTCGAAGGCTTCCCAGCCTGGTTTATGCGTAAGGGTTGGGTTGCCGTACGCCCGTTGATTATAGTATGGCGTCATGGCATCAACTACTTCCTTTGGAACCATGCTTGAGTTTTCAATGTCTAAGTAGACTTCATGTTTTATGCCTTCGTGAGCCTTGAGCAGCTCTCTTACGTTTTCAACCATTTCCAAATTCAACCTTCAAAGAGGCAAAGAGCGAATTCTATGCTATGTAGTGCGTTTTTCTTATAAAAAAACATAACCGATGAGAAAGAAGAAATGCTACAATTAACACTTTAAATTAGCGCTGCCATTATGACTTGACAGGCAGAAGTTTGATGGGAGCATAGAATTGAAAGTTGCAGATTTGCAGATACCAGAATCCGTTAAGGAGATAATCCTTAGAGCTGGAATTGCCGAGCTGTATCCCCCTCAGGAAGAAGCCATAAGGGCGGGAGCTCTGGAGGGCAGAAACCTTGTTTTAGCAAGTCCCACAGCATCTGGGAAAACATTGGTGGCGGAACTTTGCGCTCTTGAGCATGTTTTAGAAAAGAATGGAAAAACTGTTTATTTAACGCCTTTGAGGGCTTTAGCGAACGAGAAATTTGACGAGTTCAAAAAGTACACGGCCATTAGGAAGGCGGATGGAAAACGGATAAGCATAGGTATCAGCACGGGCGATTTTGACAGTAGCGACCCGTGGCTGGAAAGATACGACGTTATAATAACTACGAATGAGAAGGCGGACTCACTTCTAAGACATAGAACCAAGTGGATGGATGACATTTCGCTGATTGTCGCTGATGAAGTACATTTACTGAATGAGGCTGAACGAGGTCCCACGTTGGAGATTGTTTTGGCAAGACTCATGCAGGTTAATCCAGCCATGCAAATTTTGGCTTTGAGCGCGACGATAAACAATGTTGAGGAAATTGCAGAGTGGCTTAAGGCGGATTATGTCACGACGGAGTGGCGACCAGTCACCTTAAGAGAAGGCATACTTCTGCACGATGAAATCCAGTACAGAGATGGGGACGCAAGAAAAATTGAGAAGAAGACAAGCAATGCCATAATTAATTTAGCTTTAAACACCCTGAGAAGTGGTGGACAAGCGTTAATTTTTGCTTCAACGCGGAAAAATGCTGCTGTCTTGGCGAAGAAAGTTGCAGATCAAGTTGGAGAAGTACTGTCTAAGCCTATAAAGAGGACTCTTGAGCATGAAGCGGATAAGATTCTGGCGGCTGGCGAAAAAACAAGAATAAGCGAGGCGCTTGCGGAGTTGACTAAGTGCGGCGTGGCTTTCCATCATGCAGGTTTAACTGGCGGGCACCGCAAGTTGATAGAGGATTCGTTTCGCCAGGGAAAGATTAAGGTTTTGACCGCTACACCAACTTTGGCTTTTGGCGTGAATCTTCCTGCGCGTATGGTTGTTATTCAGGATTACAGGCGATACGAGCCGGGTTATGGCTATTACCCGATAAGCGTCTTAGAGTATAAGCAGATGGCGGGGAGGGCTGGAAGACCTAAGTATGACAAGGTTGGTGAAGCGATACTCACAGCAAAGACTGCGGACGAAGCAGACTATTTGATGGAAAGCTATGTTCTTGCGCATCCAGAAAGAATATGGTCAAGGCTTGCCGTTGAGAGAATCATTAGGGGACACGTGCTGGCAACAATTGCGGCGGATTTTGCCCACACGGAACGGGGAATTTACGACTTTTTCGGAGGGACCTTCTATGCACATCAGTACGACGTTGACTCGATTAAGGGTGTCATAGCGAAAATTCTCAAGTACTTATATGAAGAAGAGTTGATAGATCTTTCCGGCGAGAACACTTATGCCACAAAGTTTGGAAAGCGGGTGAGCGAACTTTACATAGACCCCGTATCAGCGGTGATTATTCGCGACGCTTTGAATCGCAAATCCTTATACTTGTCCGATGTAAGCTTGCTTCATTTGATTTCGCATACACCAGACATGGGCCCCATCCTGAGGCCCTACACACGAGAATTGGACGAGATGGCGATTTTCACCGAGGAGCACAGAGAAGAGTTCTTAGCTGATGTGCCAAACGAGTGGGAAGACCGCATAACCTATGAGGAATTTCTCGGCGAAGTTAAGACGTCCATGGTCTTGAAGGCTTGGATTGAAGAGACGAGCGAAGATTCGATAATAGAAAGGTATAGAGTGCAGCCTGGCGACCTTTACAGAACGATTGAGAACGCCAAGTGGCTACTTTACGCTACACATGAGCTGGCAACCCTTTTCGGCAACAAGGAAGTCTTGCCGTTAGCCCTTGAGCTTGTGGAAAGAGTGGAGAAGGGAATAAAGAAAGAACTATTGCCGATAGTCAAGCTAGAAGGAGTGGGTAGAGTCCGCGGCCGCATACTTTACAACGCTGGATACAAAACAATTGAAGACATTAAGCACGCAGCGCTTGATAATTTGATTAACCTGCCGCTGATAGGGCCAAAGTTAGCTAGAAAGATTAAGGAACAAGTTGGCGGCTTCGTAAAGAAGGAAAAATGGGAAAAACTCGAGAGAGGGGAAGAGTGGAAACAAAAAGCACTAACAGAATACTGAGGATGGTTGCCATCGCCATCTAGACAACTTCTACTTAGCTAATAACTCGACTTGTCTCATTGCCGTGCCTAAATAGTTTTTCGGATTCAGAGCTTCGTCAATTTCTTTCGCAGTTAATTTTTCACGCACAAGCTTGTCTCCGAGGAGAATTTCTCTAAAGTGCCGCTTTTCCAACTCACTCTTCATAGTTAATTCTCTAAGCAGTTCATAAGCTTCTTGACGGTTGACGCCTTTTCTCGTCAAAGCCATCATCACAGCCTCAGACATCGCTCGTCCCTGAGTCAATTCGATGTTATGCAACATTCGTTGCTCATCAACCCTTAAGTTAGCCACAATATCACTCATCAAGAAAAGAATATAATCAACTAAAATACACGCTTCTGGGATAATGAAACGCTCTGCGGAAGACTGCGTCAAGTCCCTCTCATGCCAAGTCACAACATCCTCCAAGGCGGGTACAACAAGGCTCCTAACAATTCTCGCCAAACCACAAACTCTTTCACAGAGTTCAGGATTTCGCTTATGAGGCATGGTGGAACTGCCAACCTGCTTCTCAGCTTCAAATGGCTCAAAAAGCTCAGCAACTTCTGGCCTTTGCAGTTCGCGAATCTCGGTGGCAAAATTGTCAAGCGAAGAAGCAACTAGAGCCAACAAACTTACAAACTCAGCATAGCGATCTCTCTGCACGATCTGTGTAGAAATTTCAGCAGCCTTAATGCGCAACCGCTGCATAACGAGTTCTTGAATTCGCATAGCTTGTTCGCCCAAACCTGCTTGCGTACCAACGGCGCCGCTCATTTTCCCTACTAACACGCGGTTTCTGCACTGTTTGAACCTTTGGATATGCCTAGAAATCTCGCACATCCAAACCGCAAATTTGAATCCTAAAGTAATCGGCAAAGCGTGTTGACCATGTGTCCGACCCATCATAACTGCTCCCTTGTATCGCAAAGCCTTCTCCCTCAAAACGTTTTCAAAATTGTTTAACTTCGCTTCAATAAGCTCTAAAGCATCTTTCAACTGCAAGGCAGTAGACGTATCCACGATATCATAGCTTGTGGCGCCAAGATGAACATACGCGCCACTCGACCCACAGGCTTCAGCCAATGCCCTGACCAGAGCAGCAACGTCATGCTTTATCTCCCGCTCAATTTCCTTTATTCGACTCAATTTAACGTGCTTTAAAGAAGCCATAGCCAGAATCTTTTCCGCATCCTTCCGCGGTATGTTGCCAACTTCAGCATGCGCCCACGCCAAAGCGGCCTCGACATCAAGCATCCTCTGAACTCGGGCTTCCTCTTCAAAGACTCTCCGTGTTTCAGTTGTTCCATAACGGCCCGTGTCAATTGGTAGAATAGGCAAACTCGTTATCCCTCGCCAAGAAATTAGACGATTAAAGATTAATGTTTTACTTAAACCAAAATAATAGGCAATGTAAGCTAAGGATTAATCATGCATGAGCGCAATAATCGCAGTGCTAAACAAGCATAACGAAAACGCAACAGAAAAAGCAGTCACTATGCTCAAAGCACTAAAGACCAAGACCATTGAAACCTTCGGAATAGCATCGCCAACTGCTGTAAAAATAGAAAAGACTTTCGAAGCTCTGCAAAATCAGAACATGAACTCGCATATAATAATAGGCCAAGCTTTCTCAAAAGTAATTGCTTCAGACAACCCCCAACCGATAAAACTGGAAAATGCAACCCTCGTTTTTGATGGAAGAATTTATCCGCCAACCCAGCGAGGAGCGTTCCCAGAAAAAATAGCTAAGAAACTGCAGACGAACTATGAAGAAAACATTGAAGAATTAGTTAAGGGAGTTGAAGGCGACTTCGTCTTTGCAGTGGCAGAGCCAGAAAGAATCAGCTCTGGCAGAGATCCCATGGGTGCCAGACCACTTTATTATGGCGAAAACGTAAACTTCAGCGCCTTAGCTTCCATACGTAAGGCGTTGTGGAAAATCGGAATAAAGAAACCATATTCTTTCCCTCCTGGGCATTTAGCATATATTGACAACGGTGGTTTCAAATTCAAACGTGCCAAAATATTTGAATGCCCCAAACCAAAACAGATAACAATGCAGACGGCAATCAAAAAATTGCAAAATCTTTTGGAACATTCGGTTCAAGAAAGAGTTCTAGGGTTGAAGGAAGTCGCAGTAGCCTTCTCCGGAGGATTAGACAGCAGCATAATCGCGTTCCTAGCAAAAAAATCAAAAGCAAATGTCCATTTAATCCACGTGAGCTTGGAAAGCCAAACAGAAACAGAAACTGCAAAACTGGCAGCAGAAGAACTAGAATTGCCTATACACGTTTACTTGTTCAAAGAAGGAAATCTTGAAGGAATTGTTCCGAAAATAGTTGAGCTTATTGAAGAACCAGACCCGATTAAAACAAGCATTGGCATACCAATGTACTGGGCAGCAGAAAAAACAGCAGAAATGGGACTCAAAGTGCTGTTGGCCGGACAAGGCGCGGATGAACTCTTCGGAGGCTACAAACGTTATGTGGACAAATACTTAACATACGGCATTGCTAAAACGGAAAAAATAATCTTTGACGACATCGCAGAACTTCATAAGACCAACCTAGAAAGAGATTTCAAAATCTGCAACTTCCACGGTGTGGAATTGCGCTTGCCCTTTGCGACATATAAAATTACAAAATTCGCCAAGGGTCTCCCTCTAGAACTAAAGATTGAACGGAGACAAAATTCTCTGAGAAAACTTGTTTTAAGGCAGACAGCTGAAAATCTTGGGCTTTCGCAATTTGTGGCGCAAAAACCAAAAAGGGCAATCCAATACGCCACAGGCACAGACAAAACCCTGAAAAAGCTAGCCAAAAAACAGGAAACCTCCCTAAAAGAATATTTGAAGAAAATCTTTGGAAGAATCAGAATTGAAACCATGCAAGACTGCGGAACAAAAATAGGGAAAGAAGGCAGTAGAGGCTCTAGAGAAACTTTGGAAGAACAGAGCGATTTATAATACGCATATCTTAGAATCTACAGGCAAAAAGAGACTATTCAATCACTTGAATTGCACTTTCTGGGCATTGGACTTCGCAGGCTCTACAGACCAAACATTCTTCAGACTTTACGGGAGCGGACTTGCCCTCTTTAACCTCGAAAACACCAACTGGGCAGGTGTCAACGCACGTTCCACACCCTGTGCATTTATGATTATCAACTACTATTTTAACCATGTTTTATCCCTTTTCGCTTCAGATTCCATTGGAACTTGAATAGTGGAATAAAAGCATTTTCCCAAATCTAGATAGTTTTGAATGATAAACTCACAGTTTAGTTTGCCTAATATTTGAATGAAAGGACTTAAGTTCAATCATTGAGTCTCTTCACGCAATCTTAATAGAATTCCACTGATTGTTGTTTCAGCCTTTTCTTTGCGCCGCTGGTACTCCGCGAGAAGCTTACGATAAGCTTCAAGCGAAAGCTCACCTCGGCTATGACGGACTTCAATGCTTTTAATGTTGGCTTCGACCTCGTCAATCTCAGTCTCCGCAATTTCGAGTTGCCGCATCAAGTCAGCATACAAACTGCCAGCTCCCAATAGCTTTTGTTTGATTTCAGCCGTGTTTCTAGATATAGCATTTAGACGTGTCTCTAGCGTCTTTTTCTGCACTTTGTACTGGCGTCTGGGGATCCTACCCTTGCGTGCCCTAGTCTCAAGAGATTCCAATTCGGAAACTATCTTCTTCTTCTCTTCATACGCACCTATAAACAACTTAACGTATTCTGGACGAAGCCCAGCCGGTAATTTCGGTACAGCGATCCGGGCTGGAGCAGGAGCCTTTGGCCGTTTCCAAGCAGCTGCAACCGTACAGCCAACAATTGCTAAGGCCCAAATCCATAGGGTGGGACGAAAAGATAACCACAGATAATTGTACTCGTACACGATTTGCAAAGCATTTCTTGAGGGAAGAGCAGCGCTCTCTAGATAGATGACGCTTTCCATGTTTATCGTCAACCTTTCTTGGAAAACATCCCTAGCAAGGCCGTAGGTATCTCCAACCAAAATGGCTTCTGGGTTCAGTAGCCTTGCACCTTCAGGTAAAATCACAGTGACAGACACAAGCTCAATATAGTAGTTGACAAGTGGAAACAAAGAAAGCTGAAGAGCAAACTTGTTAGCTTCTTCTCGAACCACATTTGGCAGATTATACTTCACAATCAGCCTCGTGAATTCAGAAGCGCTTAATGGCAGAATAAGAGTAATATTACACCAACCAACTTTTTCGCCACGATTTATAGCTTCGATCGCCAACGTTCTACCTAGCTGGTCTCTTGCACTTAGATTGGAGGCGCTAGGAGGCAAGGCTAATTGAAGACTAGTGATGGAAATCGTTGAATTATTCACTATATGGTAGCTGTCAGAAACTTCAATTTCGCCTAAGGCGTCTATTTTGACCTCGCGATTCAGCTCTTTAATATTGATTATCTGCAGTTTTTCACCAGCCAACAAAAAAGTTGCGTTTGCAGGCGAGTAAGTAAATGCAGGCAAGTTTTCCTTAACGAAAACTGAATTATCAACCAGCCCATCATTTTTTTCTATAGTCACGTTACTTGCATCCTCCGGAAATACCATAATAACCTCACATCTGGCAACATCTTTCGCTAGGCTCGGGTAAGCGGGAAAATCTAGGTTAAAGCCCGTTTCTGATTGAGTAAGAAGATCATTCGAAAGAACAAAGGTAACCGAGAAGACCTGTGGAGAAAATTGCGGAAGATCCACTTCAGCTATGTAAAAGCCGCTGCGATTTTCCAGAGGCACATTGAGACTAACTGGAAAACTATTATTATACGCGTCATAAGCCACACATTTAAGAACATAGGAACCGTACTTGTATGGAAATCCGATAAGAAAACTGTCAGGTGCCTGTCCAGTAACCTCAATTGTGTCGTTTATCATTATATAACCGCCGTACATTACTTCTACTGCATGATTAACATAGCGTATAGTATACTCAGCATCTTCAGCAGCTACAGCTTTGATGTTATATGAAAATGGCAAAAGGACAATCATTGTGAAAATGATGAGAGCAGGCATTACAGCAGCTCCTTTCACACGATCTCCTCCGTTCAGCTTCAAGTTTTAGGCTTCTATGTATTAATATGCCTACTTATTTACTTTTGGCGCGCTCGAAAAAAGCTTGAACTTAGACATAGACTTGGAGCAAGTACGCCTTTCTTGGCTGACGAAGTATCGCGCGCTAAAATTTGAGCAGGCATCCCTACAATTAACCATGTTTAAGGTAGTAATTGTCTTCCTTCCTCGACCCGAAACTCTGCAGGCCGTCCTTTTTGAGCTGTTTCCTAAGCCTCTCAGCCGATTCCCTCGATATCTCACCTCTCTTCTCTAAATAGGCGATTATTTCTTCCGCTTGTTCCCGCGTGTCGCATCGTCGAATGAAATCTACAACGCTGGGGCTGTAATGGTGGAACTTTTCAGATGCTGCCTTTTCGGCTTTTTCTGCGCTCGTCCGCACAGAGTTTATGACAATCTTGTTGTCTTCAGATCCCAGTTCTTTTGCTAGGTTTGGAAACATTTTTTTGAACAACTCTTTGTCGATTTCCACATGCTTACCTCATGTGCATTATTTCTTCAATTTGTCTATGAAGAACCGTATATTTAAACATCCTTTAAAAAAGTCTTTAGCTAAAAACCTACCGCAGACAACTGGGCAAGATTTGTTGGAGGAACATGCACACCAAACGTTTTTCGCGGTCTTCATATTCGTCTGCTTACATCTTTTTCCGCTCCAAAATATAGAAGACTGGCGGCTTCTCCAGGGACCTTTTGTCTTAAATCTGCGGAACTGACACTCAACAGTTCACCAATGAAAACAGGCTTGAAAAAATTAGCGCTTGATTATTTGTTCGTACAAGTCCAGGGTTTTATCAGCAATTTTGTCCCATGTGAATTCGTTCAGAACCCTTTTTCTTCCGTTCTTTCCAAGCCATTTTCTCTTCTCTGGACTTTCTAAGGCGCTTGTTATACCCCAAGCAATGTCTGATGGATTATTCGGGTCTATGTGAAACCCACATTGTTCTTCACCGCAACAAACAACTATCTCGCGCATGCCGCTAACGCCTGCACCTCCAACGACAACTGGGCGTTCCATGCTCATTGCTTCTAGAGCAACTATCCCAAAGGGTTCGTAGTGACTGGGAAAAACTGCAACATCGCAAGCAGCATAGTGAAGGATCCGCTCCTCCTCTGGAACGAAATCGAAACGGAATTCTACGTAATCATCCAGCTTCATAGTTCTGACCAAGTTAACAAGATATTCTTGTAAGTCGCCTAGACCCACAATGATTAATTTTGCGTTTGGAATTTTAGGCAGAATATGAGGCATGGCCATTATCAGTTTATCGATGCCTTTAACGCCGACAAGTCTTCCCAAAAAGAGAATCATGAGGTTGCCGTCTTCTAGGCCGTAATAATCTCTGACTTGCTTAATTTGCTCATCGGTAACCTTCCCGGGATTATATTTTTGTGGGTCAACGCCATTATAACTAACATGGATTTTTTCCTTTGGAAAACCAAGTTTTACAAGTTCATCTTTCATGGCGTATGAAACTGTTACAATCAAGTCAGCCGCGTTTGCGCAGTGAAGCTCAATGTTGCTCACAACACTTGAGCCGTTTCCAAGGGTTCTCCCCTTTTCCGTTGAATGGACATGGAAGACGAAGGGTAGTCCAACCTCTTTTTTGATAGTTATTCCGCCGATGGCCGAGAGCCAGTCATGCGCAACTACAAGGTCGTACTTCATGCCTTCTTTTCTGATGAGCTCATTGACGAGCTTTGATGCTGCTAGATAATTGTAGACGAGGATTTTGGAAAACAAATGCACTCCTCTGCCCCACTTTTTTATGTCCTCTGCAATCACATCAGGCAGTGAATCGGAAATGTCAATGTGTAACGGACGGTGAATCTCTATGCCGCGCCAAATCTCCCTGGTTGGAAGGGCGCCAGCGTCGTCGTTCATCGTGAAAACAGTGACATCATGATCCATCAAGACAAAATTGCGTGTAATTTCAGCGGCATAAGTTCCCAAACCGCCAACGATTTTTGGCGGATACTCGTAGACAAGCACAGCAATTTTCATTTTTCCACCGTTTTAGTCCACTCTAGCATTGTTTGTTAGCGTACTAAAACTTTGCTTATTTAACGTTCATGAAAGCTT
>CAZDZM010000037.1:0-12894 GCA_964509945.1 uncultured Candidatus Bathyarchaeia archaeon | reverse complement strand
TGTTTTTCATCTCTACGAGGTCTTCGTTGACCTTGCTGTTCATAGAAGTTGCCTCCTCGATTAAATTTCAGGGTCAAAGCTTTTGTTACTTCCTTAGAAAGGGCTTAGTCACTTATTACTCTTTTCAAGCGTGATTGTTGCGGCCCCTCAAAGTAGACTTCTAAGTTAATTGTTTCTTTATTATTGCTTGCGGAGCGCCTGGGGCTAACTTGTATTTCAAACTATTTGAAGCGCCGGCCTTCAAAAGCATTCCTCTATTCACCATCCTTCCAAGGTATGTTGCCACTGTGCTTATACTTATTAACTCCTTAAACTCCTGCTCATAAGTTGACTGCACTTCCCTTGAAGAAAACCAAACAACAGGAAAATACTTCTGGAGAACAACTCGAACTTTCCCATATTTCGAAAATACTTTACTTTCCGGTACAATATCGTGGGCCGAGTTAACCGTGCCGCCTGGCATGCCACCTAGTAGTTCTACAAGATCCAGAAGGTGCAGAGCCTTCTCTCTTGTGATTTGTCCTTCGAAAGCTATGGTATAGCGATTACCTTCATTGTCAAATAGATCGATGCGCATTTTCTTGGCCGGCATGTGTTATACACCTCGGGCGCGCGCGCTCCGGCAGCGTTCACAACTTTACACTTCACAAGTTATAGGCATTATGGTGAAAGGGGTGCGAGTAAAAGAGACCTCTGGAAGGGAGAAAAATGAAAAGAACTTAAAAGTGCAGCGCTTTTCTTTACACAAGCTTCACATTTTTTCCGAACAGAAAAATAGCGCAAGATGGCTTTCTGCTGCATAGCTCCATTAGAAGTGGAGGGGTGTCTTTTTCACAAAAGAACGACATAAAGAGGGCAATTAAGACAAAAAGAACTGAAAAGAAGAAACATTTTCGAGTTAATTTCACAAGGATTTCCCAAAATGTGAACGAAAAGAGAAAACATTATAAAAATAATGAAAACAGAAAAATATCGCCTGCTCTTTTTTGAAAGGAAAGCACGTCAGCATGATTTATTTATTGTCATTTATTGTGAAATCTTTGAAAACAGTGGCACCCCTTCATTTCTTCTCGACATAAAAGGGAAAGATTATTTCCGTACTTTGTTTTTTCTAATTCTTCGTGGCATCTGTCTAAAAACTTTAACAATAATAACTATCAACATGTTGATAACACTACCCTTCAGAGTATGTTTCCTATAACTGGAAATCAACGTCACCTGTGTAGAATAACAAGAGTCTCCAACGGAAATTTTGGGGTGTGTCAGTAGTTTTTGGCTTTGCCTGTTGGAAAAAATATTTGGCATTTTAGGTTTTTGTGCTGCAAATTTAGTTTTCTATACTGTATACCTTATCTTTTCCGCTTGGAATAACGGTGCTACCTCTGAAACAAACTTTGGGACCCATAATGGACAAAAGAAACGTTCTTGATGAGGTGTTTGAAAAGTTTGTGAACAATGCCAAGATCTTTAGGGACAGAGAAGTCTTGAGGCATGATTACTTACCTGAGCGTTTGCCTCACAGAGAAGAACAAATAAAGGTTCTCGGGGAGACAGTTGCGCCTGTTCTGAAGGGTGCACGTTGCTCCAACCTCTTCATTTACGGAAAAACAGGGACAGGAAAGACCGCTGTGACAAAGTATGTGCTTGCCCATGTAGAGGGCAAGGCGAAGGAGTATGGTGCACCGGTCAAGTTTTGCTATGTCAACTGTCGAATGGCAGGTTCAGAGTATCGTGTTTTTGCTAGTTTAAGTCAAAGTATTGGTGTTACTGTCCCTTTTACTGGTTTATCCATTGGCGAAGTTTTTGAAAGGTTTAGAAATGGTTTGGACACTTTAAGTACCATTTTTATGGTAGCTTTGGATGAGGTAGATGCGTTGATTAAGACGCGAGGTGATAGTATCCTCTACGAGTTGACTAGAGCTAACGAGGCTTTAGGCAAAAGTAAGATTTCCATTATTGGCATATCTAATGATTTACGTCTAAAGGAGTATTTAGATCCGCGTGTTTTTAGTTCACTTAGCGAAGAAGAAATAATTTTTAGACCCTATGATGCAAGTGAACTGCGGAATATTCTCTTGGAGCGTGCAAAAGTATCTTTCCATGAAGGCGTCCTTTCTGAAGGTGCATTAAGCATTTGCTCAGCCTTAGCCGCGGCGGAACATGGAGATGCTAGGCGCGCGTTGGATCTGCTACGGGTTGCTGGTGAAGTTGCTGAAAGAGGAGGCGCGAGTCTGGTCACTGAAGAACACGTTAGGGAAGCTGAAAAACACATTGAGCACAATCGGGTTGTGGAAGCACTGAAGAATCTTACTTTACACTCCAAGTTGGTCCTTTTGAGTGTTTATTGTTTGAACAAAGCAAGTGTTAACAGTGCTACTACTGGAGAGATCTACGATGTTTACAATGAACTTTGTGGAGAACTAGGTGTTTCAGTTCTTACACAGCGACGCTTAAACACTTTGGTAAACGAGCTTGACGCGATGGGACTATTGAACGCAAAAGTCGTCAGCATGGGTCGCTACGGTCGCA
Source organism: uncultured Candidatus Bathyarchaeia archaeon (assembly GCA_964509945.1). GTDB lineage: Archaea > Thermoproteota > Bathyarchaeia > Bathyarchaeales > Bathycorpusculaceae > CAZDZM01. Next base: position 10,365 of record CAZDZM010000037.1, on the reverse strand, counting down.
CAAAGAAGATTAGACTGGAGATATCTCGTACTCTTATTAAAGATGTCTTCGGAAATGACAGTAGACTTGGGCGTTTGATTGATTATGAGCCAAAATGCCTTCCGAAACATAAAAGTAGTGGGAGTTGAAGACGGAAGTTTCCAAAAAGGCATAACAGAAAAGGCTCTTCTCATTGCAATATTGTTCTCAGAATTGAAAATTGAGAGCGTAAAAGCCTGCAAGATAACTGTTGACGGAATGGATGCTACAGAAAAGCTTGTCGCCCTCTTAGAGGAGTGGGACTTTGACGCTCTCCTGCTTTGTGGAGTTTCCTTCGCAGGCTTTAACGTGATTGATACAGAAATCGTTTCTGAAAGATTCAGCGTACCAGTTATTATAATATGCCGCACAAAACCTGACAACCAGTCAGTGAAACGCGCCCTCCAAAGGCATTTCGAAGACTGGAAAGCCCGTTGGGCCGTATTTGAAAAACTGGGGGGAGCTCACGAAATTACTACGTTGATTGGGAAACCGCCAATATACGTGGAAACGGTGAGGGCGGATGTTAAGTGGGCTTTTAAACTTCTTAAGGCATTAGCTGTTTGCAGTCGAATGCCAGAGCCTATCCGTGTGGCTAGACTAATTGCACGGGGTCTTTCTTAGCTAAAGGGGAGAACAGTAATTTCCAACGTTTGCAGATTTACCACGGGCACCTTTCCCGGAGTTGGAACCAGTCCAAGCCTATGCATGTAACCTGTTTGTTCCTGCCACCCGCCCGAGTTTACTGCTAAAACACCGCGATAATTACAATAGCCCAAGACATGGATGTGACCCGCATGGAAAATGTCTGGAACGCGCTCTACAACTAGGAAGTCTCTGTTTTCTGGAGAAAGCATTGTTTTTCCGCCATAAAGAGGCGCTAAATGGCGGCTTTGTAAAAGTAGTTTCATGGCTTTTTCTGGGTGCGTATGATCAATGCCAGGAACTGTTGAGATCACATCGTCTAAACTACGACCATGATACATTAGAACTTCTACGTTGTGAAGGCTTATGGCGCATGGGTTTCCGAGTGAGTGAACGTTCCGTGATTCTTGAAGTGTTTCTAGAAAGTCGTTCGATATAGCAGGCTGAGGCAACGCCTTCCTAGGTGCATCATGATTGCCAGGTATAACTATGACTTCTATGTAATCTGGTATCTGTTCGATGAATTTTGCAGCAAGCCTGTACTGTTTATGGACGTCTCTAACTGCTAATTCTTTTATTTGGTTGGGATAAATTCCCACGCCGTCGACGATGTCGCCGGCGATTAGCACATACTTGACGTGGCTGGCGATTTCCTTCATTTTTTCGTTTCCGTACATGCCGTTGAGCCATAACGTAAAACGGTTGAAGGCTTCCCTCTGGAATTTCACGCTTCCTACATGCATGTCTGATGTAAGAACAGCATAAACTAGTTCTGGTGATTTGTGTTGAGGTTTTTGGCCTATTTCGGGGAAGATTATATCTTCCGCTATGAAGAGGCTGCCTCTTGTTTTCGTCACTTCCAGACAGACAACTTGGTCGGGCAAAAGCGTTTCGGCCTTTCTATGGAGCTCTTCGGAGGCATTTTGTGGTACAAGAACCGTGGCATTTGCTTGCAAATCTTCAACCAACAATATCATTCGTTTTTTTGCTTCACGCTTCTCGGTTACCATGCAAATGATTTTCAGTTTTGTCCTAGGTGGAGATTTCAAAGCCTCTGCCAGAGAGGTTGCGGCTTTAACGTCAATTCTTTGTCTTAACAGCCTTTCTGTGCGTCTAAATCTGTCTCGGAAGTATGTGAGGTAATCTTCGATTGTTCCGTTTGAACTTAGTTTGGCTGTCGGGTCTTCGATGATACTGATTCTAGATTCGATCTCTTTTGCATGGGGGTAGAAAACACTTTTGCCTTCGATCATTGTGGGTTCTGGCGACCGTTGCCCAGATTCTTCGTGTGGTTGAGGCTGAGACTCTATCGCTGGTTCTGCTTCTTTCAGCAGTTTTTCAAAGAAGTATCTGTCAATAAATAGTGGTTTTTCTTCTAGCCCTGTTATTCTCTGCAACGCATTATTCATGATTACCGTTGGGTCTTCTGTTGCGGCAATTATGCTTAGAAATTCGAAGGCTTCTTTGCTTAGTTGGTAGCCTGCTGAGATTGCTGCTTCCACGGCTTTCTGAAGTTTTTCTTTTTCGCTCATAGTTCGAGTTTTCTCCAACCAAAGTTTTCCGAACTACTATGAAACCCCATGCTTTTTACGGCATGTCTAGAGCGCTTTTAATGTTTTATACCTTTTCTTCGCTATTAACTTGTTTAAGCGTATTCCCCTTAGTGTAAGTTTTCTTATGGCTGGAAGGTTTGGCGAAAAACCGTATAGCCTCTTCTCATCATTTCTTTGGCTGCTTTTCTAGAAAGGTCGTTCTTTGGAAGACTAAAGGGTGCGTCGATGGCTGTGCTTATTGGTTTGCTTTTAGTGGTGCGTTGCAGAGTTTCGCTGAACGTATAGGCTAAGCTAGTCTTTGCTTCTTTATTTTCTAGAAATGTCCACCCGCGCGCCAGTTGGGTTTTGATGGTCTCCGGATAGATAGATCTGTGCCGATTGTATTTTTGTGTTTCAATTCTAACACGCATATACAAATTTATATATGTTCCACTCTTGTTCAGATTTGTTACTATTGAACTCTGAAAGTTAAGTAAGGTTGCGAAAGGATGAGTGAATTACGCAAGGTTCAACGTACGCCGGGCGGAACATTCTTTGTTTGTCTGCCTAAGGCTTGGGCTGAGAAGTATGGTTTGAAGAAGGGCTCCGTGATTTCGGTTGATGAAACTGGTGATGGTAAACTCCTCATTGATCCTCAATTTGATGCTGAACCTTCACCGCATACTGCAACTTTGAAACCTAGCCCATATTTAAGCCGAGAGATTATTGGCTGCTATCTCCTTGGCTTTGACGTTATTCGTGTTGAAGCGAAAGAGCGCATTGACTTTGGAGTTAGAAACATTGTTAAGACAACGGTAGGTCATTTGGTTGGATTAGAGATTGTTGAAGAGGATTACTCTGGGATTGTTTTGCAGTGTTTATTAGAGCCATCGGGGTTTCCACCTGAAAAGATTTTGCGTAGGAATTATGCCATTGTCTCAGGTATGCATCGCGATGTTGTTAACTCTTTTGTTGATGGTGATTCACAGTTGGCAAAAGGCGTCATCGCGAGGGATAATGAAAGCAACAGGTTATATTTCCTTTTGGTTCGCATTTTGCGAACAATAATTCAGAACCCAAGCTTAAGCGAGAAACTCGGTGTAAGTCCAATTGAATGTTTAGACTACCGTTTGGCTGCAAGTTTGGTTGAGACCATTGGTGATGCATGCGTACGTCTGGCGTTCAAGACGATTGAATTGAAAGGCGTTAAATTGTCCGAGGAGTTGAGAAAATTGGTTGTTGACTTTCACATCGCTTGCTTTGAGGCTCATGAAAAAGCCCTAAACTCCTTCTTGAATAGAGACGTAGCGCTGGCAGAGGATGTGCGCGGCATGCGCGAAAAAATTGAAAGAACATTTGCTAACATCGAAAAGGTCGCGCGAGAGCAATCGCTTGATGTAGTTCCGCAGATTTTAGGTGCATCTTCCTTCTTACGACAGATTTACGAGCATAGTGTCGACATATCAGACTTAGTTGTAGGAAAGTCGTAGACCGCTGGCGGAGAGATAACGCGCGCTTTCCCATCAGTTTAAAGTTGGAAAGTGAAAAATCTTTTAGACAGCAAGACAATTGTCTCTATCAAGCCGGGGTGGCGGAGTGGTTATCGCGCTGGCCTCGAGATCCTTGTCTGGCCATAAAGGGGGCAGGATAAGACAAGCAAGCCAGTGGGCCTTTGGCTCGCAGGGGTTCGAATCCCTTCCCCGGCGCCAACATCTTCGAACCACGTTTATAATCTCTCGCGCGCGCGAATTGGAAGAGAGCGAAATCAGAACTTAGAGTTCCATTGTCGGGAGATTTCGCCATGGTCGGTAGAGTGCAAATCCCTCCGCACCATTATTGTTCCTATGCAAAATTTTTTAAATAAAACGAAGCAATAATATGATTGGGCGAGCGTAGGAGGGAAAAAGAATGGCTGTTTTTGCGAGAAAGGCTAGTGGATTAGCCAAACAAGCATCTCTATTCGACGCTTTTGCGCTTGGCTTTATGAATGGCGGCATTGGAGGCGGTTTGTGGACCATGCATAGCTGGGGATTGTACACTTTCCCTGGAGGAAACATGGTGCTTGCATCGATTATTACCATGCTTCTGACAGTTGGCGGCGTCTCGCTTGCGTGGGGAATCCTTGGCGGATCAATGCCACGAAGCGGTGGCGACTATGTGTACAATTCCCGCATTGTTCATCCCGCACTAGGGACGGCAACTAGCTGGGTCCAAGGGGTTTTCACTCAGCTTGCTTGGATGTGGTTGCTTGCTCCTTTGGTTGCGAGTCCTGGAATCTCCATACTCGGTGGTGCGCTAGGAGTGCCCTACGAAACAATTGCGTTCTTTGATGAACCAGCTGGCATATTTCTTGTAGCCACAATTGGGATGATTATAGCTTTTCTTGTTATGTTGTCTGGGCTCAAGTCTTATTTATGGGCGCAGAAAATCTGCTTTGTCATTGGAATGGCTGGAGTCGTCATCGGTTTGCTTCTAATATCCTTTACACCTACCCAAACATTCATATCGACATGGGACACTGCAGCTGCTACGAATGGTTCTGCAACCTACCAGCAAATGATCACACTAGGAGGAGAGGCGGGTTATGCGCCAAGCACTTGGAATTGGACATCGACGTTTGGATTAGTACCAAGTATCACCTGGTCTGTTTCCTACGGTTTCTATATTGGATACATCGGTGGCGAAATCAAGAGACCTGAACGTAACATTCTAATGGCCCAGCTGCTCTCCGCTTTGGTACCGAGCCTATTATGTGCATGGGCTGGATATGTGTTTCAAAACAATCTAGGGTACGAGTTTATGGGTGCTGTCGCCTATGCGGATAACGCAGGTCCAGAATGGTATGCTATGCCCTTCCCAGCGAACTGGGCTAACTTTGCGGCACTTCTTACAGATAATCCTATATTCAAGTTCTTGATAGGCTTCCAATTTATGATCTTTAACTGGCTTTACCTGCCGATTGGCTTTCTTGTCTTCACCAGAGTTCTGTTTGCGCAAGCGCTGGATCAAATCGGGCCACGATGGTTCTTAGATCTTCATCCGCGATTCGGTGCACCAGTAAAACTGTACGCTTTGTTTTTCATACTCTCAGAGGCATTCATAGCGCATTTTACTCTCTTCCCAGAAGTGCTTGGAGGAATTTCAATAGAAGTCTTGGACGCCATAACTGTGTGGGGACTCATCGGTTTCGTCTGCATGCTTTTCCCATTTGTCAAGAAAGTTAGACACATTTGGGATGCGTCACCACATAGATGGCCATCGGTTGCAGTGTTCGCAGGGATTGTTAGTCTGATCCTGAGTGGTGTAATGGTTTGGGCCTTCTACACTTCGCCAGAGTTGGGAGGAATCAATTTCGACTGGTCCATGGTGTTCATAGTTGTAGCAATAGCGTCTATCCTTTGGTATGCCGCTTGGCGCTGGAAGCGGGCAAAGGAAGGAATCGATGTAAGACTTGCATTCAAGGAACTGCCGCCAGAGTAGTTGTTTCAAACTCCACAAAAGCCATTCTCCTTTTTTTTGGAAAATATTTATATGAAGCTAAAGGACTACTAAAGAAAGGTTTATGCAAAGATGACTGCAATCAAATTTTTCTTTGCAACCGATGTCCATGGGTCAGAAACCTCAATCCGAAAATTTCTCAATGCCTTAAAAATCTACAATGTAAAAATCGGTATCCTGCTCGGCGATCTCAGTGGCAAAATGATTAGCCCCATAGTGAGACAGCCCGATGGGTGCTGTACCTGCGATTTCATGGGACAGACTGTAGTAGCCAAAACCGAAGAAGAGTTGTCAGAACTAAAAAGAAGAATCAGTTTGACTGGCAACTATTATCATGTTTTAACCCCCGAAGAAATGAATGAGCTACTGGCTGAAGGAAAGACTATTGATGGTAGAATAGATGCGCAGGTAAGGAAGATACATTTGGGCGCTGGGAAAACAGAAGAGCTTTTTCGACGATTAGTAATCGAGAGAATTAAGAAATGGGACAAACTTATCGAGGAAAGACTGAAAAACACAGGTATAAAAATGTTTATTGCTCCAGGTAATGACGACATTCTGGAAACAGATGACGCCTTGGATAACTTCACATACGCGATCAATGCGGATAATAGAAAGGTTAGCATAAACGACCATGAGATGGTAACCCTATCTTGGGCTAACCACACACCATGGGATACTCCAAGAGAGTGCACTGAAGAGGAACTGGCCGAAAAAATCGAAAAGCTAACATCACAGATTGAAAACATGGAGAAAGCGATTTTCAATTTTCATATACCACCCTACGGTACAAGCTTAGACCAAGCGTATAAGCTCTCTAAGGATTTGGTTCCCTCCATAAGTGAAATTATCAACGTCGGTAGCAAGGCTGTCCTCAACGCCATAAAGGAACACCAGCCATTGTTAGGGCTTCACGGTCACATTCACGAGTCGAGAGGGATTCATAAAATAGGTAGAACAACATGCGTCAACCCAGGAAGCGAATATTCAGAGGGGATATTACGCGGAGTTATCATAACATTAGACGGAGACAAAGTCAAGAATGTCCAGTTTACGTCTGGCTAAAGGAGGGACTGCTTGTCAAAATTCAGACTGCCCACTGAAATTCCTCTAGAAGAATATCCACCTCCATCAACCTTCATTGAAGAAGCAACTTCTTCTGTTAAAGAAGCAGCAGAGGAAGGCATAATATTAAGGATAATGGGCGGCCTCGGGATCTATCTCCACGCCCAAGAATTCAAACAACTCTGGGAAAAGTTATCTAGACTAGGAGAAAGAGTGTTCACCGACATTGACTTTGCAAGTTACGGAAAATTCCGCAACAAATTGCAAGATTTCTTTACGAAACGAGGCTATAATATTGACAAAAGATTACAGATGTATTATGGAACAATGAGGCACATCTATTTTGGCGCGAAAGTCCCCATGGTAGAAGTCTTTTTTGACAAGTTGCGAATGAACCATACAATTAGCTTCAGTAAACGACTTGAGGCTGATTCTCCTACTCTTCCACTTACAGAATTGTTGCTGCAGAAATTGCAGATAGTGAAAATCAACGAGAAGGACATTAAAGACGCCATAGTGCTGTTAAGGGCTCACGACATCGGAAAAACAGATAACGCGACAATCAACCTTAATGCGCTAGTTCAAGCAGGACTACTTTCCGACTGGGGCTTTTACTACACGGCAACAACTAATCTCAAAAAAATTATCGAATTTATTCCAACATGCACTGTCTTAAATGAAAACGATAGGAAAGTTATAGATGATAGGGTAAATGAAATCATTCGCCATCTGGAGGAACAACCAAAAAGCTTGGGCTGGAAACTCAGAGCAAGCGTTGGAACAAAGAAAAAATGGTACAACGACGTAGAAGACTGGACGCGTTTATCTGCAAAAACTTGACAACCTAAGCTAGGAAGAAACTTTATGCGCAAACAAAGGCAAAATAAATCAAAAGAAAAACTGGAGAATCTCTGCCAAATAATTTCAACCCTTGACAGCATAAGAGCCTTTCGGCGTATAGAACCAAGGCTGGTAAAAGAAGGTTTTCAGAGTATTAAATCTGGTGAGATTACTCAAATGTGGAACACGATCAAACACGACGTGGAGAAAATAGTTTACCTGCCTATGGAAATTCCAGGTTTGCCAAGCTTGATGAGGTCAACTGCGTTTCTGAAACTCCTCACTCCCTTGCTTTCTCTTCTTATGATTGCAGCTTTAACATTTCATTTACCTTATGCTAAAGTTTTTCCTGCCGCGCTCCGCGAGATTTTTGGTCATCCGGCTGTCCTTCCAATAATGGTTACTTTGTTCTCGACTGCATTGATTACTTATATCACGGTTGACCAAACCATTAGAAGAAGAGTCATAAAATACGAGGAAAGCCACTCTGGAAAATTTAGCAGAGGAAAGGAACGTATCAAGAACGTGATAGAAAAACTCATAGTAAAACTTACGGAAGAGCTAAAACGCAACAATGAAGATTTCACCAACTATAAAATGCAACTTTTCTACAAATACGAAGGTCTAAAAGTCATAAAAGAGAGTATGGGAAGAATTATCAAGAGGAAATATCCTCTCTACACAGTCATCTGCGCTCCAGAGCCTAATAGATAGCGCTCCAAGTCGCTCGACCGGCTTTCCAAAACAAACCGCAAATCTTATTTGCGAACTATACCTTCTTACTTAGACCGAGGATTATAAAGAATGAGCGCAATCTATGAGACTGAAAAAAAGAAATTTCTTCAAAAAACAAAACGCTCCGAGAAGATTTACAAGGAAAGCGTTAAATTCACACCATTCGGTGTTCATAGCAATTACAGATTCTTCGAACCCTATCCCATCTACTTCACCAAAGGAAAGGGAACAAGATTATGGGATGCTGACGACAATGAGTACATGGATTTCAACTTGTCGTTTGGCGTTTTAATGGCAGGGCATTCTCACCCAACATTAGTGGAGGCAATGAAAGAGAGGATCGCAAACGGCACGATCTTCGGCTTTGAATTTGAAGATTCATACAAGCTAGCGAAAATCATATGCGAACGCTTCGGAGTTGACATGGTAAAATTTTCCTCCACAGGTGGAGAAGCCACAAACTATGCCATAAGGTTTGCAAGGGTCTTCACCGGACGAGAAAAAATATTAAAGTTTGAAGGGTGTTACCACGGTTTTCCCGATGGACTCTTGGTAAACGTTAAGCCTCCAAAGGCTAAGGCTGGGCATCCTAAATTCCCAAATCAGGTCCCTGCTTCTCAAGGGATCCTTGAAGAAGTTGTAAAGAACACTTTGATAGCGCCATTCAACGACCTAGAAGCGGTTGAGACAATTATGAAGGCTAATGGAAACGAGGTTGCGGCGATCATCTTAGAACCCATACCAATGAACATGGGCTACGTTCTTCCTAAACCAGGGTTCTTAAAGGGGCTAAGGGACATAGCCAACGAGTACAATTCGGTTCTTATATTTGACGAGGTAAAAACATGTGGGAAATTCTATAGGGGCGCCGCAGGCCACTTCAAATTAAAACCAGATCTTGTCACTATGGCTAAAGCCATAGCCGGAGGTTACCCGCTGTCTCTTGTGGCTGGGAAAAAGGAGATAATGAACTCCGTTGTGCCAGGCATTGTTTCCCATGCGGGCACATTTAACTCTAATCCTCTTGCAATAACCGCAGCGTTGGTCACTCTCTCAAAAATATTGACAGAAAAAGCCATGAATGAAGCTACAAAACTTTCTGAAATGCTGGCGAAAGGCTACGAAGATATCATAGGAGACACCAAAATTCCTGCAATAGTTCAATGGGCTGGCACCAGCGGTACAGTACATTTCACTAAGGCCACGAAGGTCGAGGATTGGAGGGGCTTCTTGACCTCCGAGGTAGCTAGATGGTTCCTATACCTGATGGTCATGATGAACAGAGGCATAATACCGATGGCTCCGGGGCCAGATGAACAGTGGACGGTTTCAGTGCAGCACACAGGAGAGGATATCAAGAAACATTTAGAAGCCTTTAAAGAAGTCGCAGAGTATGTAAGAAAATTAGACATAGAAATGCCCATGGTAGAAGCTATCTGACCCATTGCTATGATTGCTTCAAAGGTGAGACTCCGAAGATTAACCCAACAGATAAGATAAGATAGTTAATGTTGAAGTTACTCACACAACCATAGAAATTCATTATTGGAATACAAAGCTTGCCGGTGATGAAATCTTGGAATGTCAAGAGCTTCACATAATTCCGCTAGTTTATTGCCCAATTAGAAATACGTCTTAGACTGAAGAGCCAATGGTGTCCTTATTGCGGATACAGAAAGAAACTTGGAAAAAAACATACTCAAACTTTCAAGGCAATGACGTTTACTAGTAGAATTAATCACCATATAGGTTTAAATTCTTAAGTGGCACTATTATTCTTAGAGAAAAAGAGATATCTCGCGCGCGCTTTTGACCTTCAACAAGCATGACATGCATGCCCAAAAAGTATCTGAATTAGCGAAGGCGACTGGATAATTAAACTGGCCGTACTGTCCAGCCAAGACCCAAAATAATTTAGTTAAATTGAAAATTGTGAGAATAGGAACAAGGGCACCGTGAGATTAAATGGTAACCTTTATAACTTATTGTTGTCATTCCTAAAAGACGCGAAGCGGAAAAATAATGGGTCACC
>CAZDZM010000036.1:6925-13916 GCA_964509945.1 uncultured Candidatus Bathyarchaeia archaeon | reverse complement strand
ATACTAGACCGGACTATACTACCAGGGCTGTCAAGGCCTAGGCGCCGAGATAAATAGAAAAAACTTTATTAATTAAGTTTTCTTGGCTATTTTGACTCTTTCGCGGCGCAAGTTTCAACCCTTTTTATGGTTTATATTTTTGCTTCTTTGTGTTTTTTGCCGCTCATGTACTCGATGTCGATTCTACCTATTGCGGTGTTTTTGAGCCTCTCAGGATTAAGTTTTGCTATTAGGACTTCAGGGTTACCGTCAAGGTGTCTCATCATGCACTCTATTGCCTGTCGCTTTTCATCGAGTTTGTCGAGGAAAGTCACTTTGCCTGAGAAATGGACGGAAGCATAGGAGTGATCGCATTTGCCTTCAATGTATCCGTAGTCTAGCATCGCTTGTCCCCAAACGTTGTTGTTGGATTTGAGGTAGACGACTTTCTTGCCTTCTTTAGCACAGTGGAAATATAGGCAATTGCGCTTTTCGTCGTAGCCATGGCTGAGCGACACAAGATATGGTTCATTATCCATGCAAAGAGCAATGGTTACATACTTGGAAAATTCAAGTATACGCTTAAGCACATTCGTGTCAGTTATCTCTTTATCCTTACGTCTAACATGAAATTTCATGGCACCTATTGTCTTCGAAGATCGTTATTAGTTTTTGGAGCCAAACGCCAATCCAAGTTCTCATCAGACTTTTAGGTACTGCTTCGAAATCTCAATGAGGTTTTTTGAATATTTATTTTGAATTCGCTAAGGATAAAAAACTCGGATTCGATATTTCATTGAACGAGAGGTAACTATGGCAGAAGAGGCAAAGCCGAGGATTGAGAGGCAAAGCTCTGCATATTCGACTTCACCATGCTCACACCAGTTCGGGTATCTGCGACAACGGCCCAGAGACCAAGAAATACCTGAAGAATGTCTGGCCTGTGAGATGATGGTCGACTGTATGCTATCCGAACTTAGAGGTGATTCTCTGACAGGCGAGATAGAAAAAGCAGAAGTAGAACCCGAAATGCCGATGGTTGAGGAAGTCAAAGAACCTGTTGAAGAGCCCGTCGAACAAGTTGTGGAAAAAGAAACCCAGATAGTGCAACGACAAAAGATAAAGGCGGCGCCGTTGATTGCTGAACCCTCAAAGAATCATTTCATAGTTGAAAACCTCGGAATGCTCTACGCCTCATGGTCTAGCACAGTTCGAATCCACAAAGAAATGCTGTCTGAGTGGGGCGGAAAAATTAAGGAAGTCGAAATTGAAAACCTTAGCGGAAAGAGGGTACGATGCAAAGTTGCGTCTATGGAAGAGTTACAAAAAGGAGTTATACAGCTTCCAGACAAAGTACAACGTGACCTTGGAATTACGAAAGGCGACATTGTGAGGGTTAAACCAGTCACCAAATAAGGCACGACATGTGAGCCCCACTGAATTTCAGATTTGCTTCAACATTAAAACTTGTTTTTAAGACACTTAATTTTCCAGCTTTAAATAGTCTATCGAAAATCACGCAAGGACCAAAATTGTCAAATTCTTCTCTAATCGTTATGATTTTCTGCAATTTCTGCTTCGTCAGAATACCCTCTGCTTTCATAGAAGCCTTTGAAGTCGTAGTTGACAAGCTCAATGCGGGTTAAATTGCTTATCCATTTATAACCCCACTTATCAGGCACCACTAGGCGCAACTTTTCAGGCAGAGATTCGCCATCCTTTTCGTAAGCCAGTATTACGTCTCCTCGCATTGCCGTCGCAACCGTTAAGTCAGTTGTAAAACCATCCTCAGCATAGAAGGCAACCTTCACTGCCTCGGGAGAGACCCTAGCTCTTTCCAATATAAATCTTAGGCTCACGCCAGTCCAGTCACCTTCAGCAACTGGATGATTCGGCGCACCTACACAAAAGAGCGTGGCGTTCACGTTGCTTCTCGGCATCGCCAGGATTTCCTTATAAGTCAAATTCAAAGGACGCTCAACTAGTCCACCTATTTGCAACTGCGAGCCGGAGTTTTCACCAGTCACAGAACCAAAAAGGTTCAGTCTCCACCAAAAGAACAACGCAACTAATATGGCAACGACAAGCAGCAGAGCTATTAAAAATAGCTTTCTTCTCATTGCGGTTAGCCATCCTACTGGTGCGCCAATGTAGATTATGACATACGGAATATTTAAGTATGAGGTTTCTTAAGGAACTGTTCAAACGCACTTTTATCTAATTTTGGGTGGTCATCAAGGCTTGCTTCGTCGCGCCCTAATAGTTTCAAACCATGTTATTCCAGTGCCCAGTAACCCGAAGATCAATGCAAAGATGCTATAAAAGTTGAGATCTCTCAATTGCGAAAGGTAGAATACAAAAAGGGTTGTGAACATAGATGCATATAACACGTGCCTGGGAATTATGACACCCCCAAGCTTTATGAACTGCCTAAGAACCCCCACATCGACAATTTTTGTCAAATGATATTCACCGTGAACTTTTTCCACAAGCCCCAATTCAACCAGTTTTTCTAAATGATAAACAGCCAAAGCCGGACTTGAAAAACCGAGTTTCCTTTGAAGCTGCCTAACACCAACATTATTCTTTGATGATAATAAGTACCAGTAAACCCGTTGGGTGTTTCCCTTTAACTCACTGGCTACACGCTCCTCATCCATATTGAAGACTTCCCAATGAAATTTCGATCTCAGTTTTAATGTAGTGTTTCAAAGTCAAAAAGTATGTGACTAAGGAATACTGATTGAGGCTAAAGGTTTTAATAGCAACAGCGCGTGCTCTGCAGCCTTTAGCGCGCGCCAGAATGCCCTAGAAATGAGAGGTCTTGACGCTTTCGATTGCACTCCTGTTCTGGACATTAAGCCCCACGGCTGTCAATGGGATGTTGTTGCCAATTTGAGAGCCCCTAAATGATTCTGTGAAAATTAACAAATTACAAGACAAACCATTAAATCAACGCTCTGACGCAGCAGTCTACCCTCTAATCTTTCTGTTCCCTGTAGCTTAGCCTACTGAATCGCTACTCGATGACATGAATGTAAATCATTACAAAAAGGCGGAAGCTGAGGATCAATCTTGAACCAATTCCAGTATGAGTTTGGATTACAAGTTTACGACGCAAAAGAAGAATTCGCCCATCGCCTTTTGCCACATGCTGCAGAAAGCTTTCAAGTCTCATAAATTGCTTCTTAAAGAATGCAAGTTTGCCAACCGCTGTCTAATAAACATCATACGATTTGACTCACATTTCTGACAAATCTTTTATGCTTTGAAGCATTATTTTCTAGATAGGCGACATTTATGCAACAGCTAATAATTACAAGCCCCGTGTTTGAGAATAACAAACCAATTCCTAAAAAGTATACCTGCGATGGCGAAGACGTAAATCCTCCTCTAAATATCGACGGTATACCAGTAGAGACAAAAAGTTTGGTTCTGATAATTGATGATCCCGATGCTGCTATGGGCACTTGGGATCACTGGATCGTTTGGAACATCCCTCCCAAAAACAAGATATATGAGAACAGCGTTCCTGGGGTTGAGGGACTGAACGATTTTAGAAAACACTCCTACGGAGGACCTTGTCCACCATCCGGAACCCACAGGTACTTTTTCAAAATCTATGCCTTGGACGTTCAATTGGCTCTAGGTTCAAATTCAAGAAAGAAAGATGTTGAAAAAGCAATGAAAGATCACATACTCGCGAAAGGTGAACTTGTAGGACTTTACAGCAGGAGATAGCTTACTAGTGTAAGTGGCATTGCAGTTGAAAGCCGCTAGACGAAGCCAGCCTAGCGCGCGCACTATTATCTGCTGCTTTTCATCTCTTCAGGTAACGCGCGCTCTACAATAGTCATTATTGAATCTTAGTTTTCCGCCACTTCAATTGGCCGCCGACTTTTTCTAATAGACCTCTCTCGTGAAGAGCCGTAAGGCTCCTATGAACTGAACTGTATTCTGGCGTCTTATAACGTATGTCCCTCGCCCACATAATCTCGGCTATGTCTTTCGCTGTCAATTCTTGATATTTCTCCAATATATCCAAGATCTTCCGTTGATTTTTGCTAATGTGTGGGCGCTTTACCTTTTTTGCCATGCTTTTCACCGTTAATCGAAAAATAAGGTTGAAGCTCGTTGAGCCTCTATGATATGAGGCGTATGGCGTTCCTTATTAGCTTATTCATACACCAAAATTGAATCGACACTTTTTCCATAAATTATGAAAAGTGAAACTGCATTCTAGAACTTTAAAAAAAGGACTGAAATTCAAGTTCAATGTTGTTCTATCAGGCATAAGCTATGATATGAGAAAACCGCTGGGCAGGTTGGCAAAACCTGATGAAATTGTCCTTACAAATTTCGTTCTCACCAGTGACCGATCCAGCTACGTGCATGGAATGCTGATAGCTGTTGACGAGACTTTCTCTCAGCATGATTAAGCCGAGCGCGCGCGATAGGCTTTATCAATATGAGTTTTGTCGATAGGTTCCAGTGCAATCAAATTATACGCGCTACTAAACTTTTCTAGAAAATTAATTGACTCACAGACAAAAAAGATAGCGTGTCTATCGCTGATTCGCCCTAAGCCCCATTACGAATTTGTTTTGATGCTAGCGTATTCTCCATGCGTCGGGATTTTGATACTTCACCCTAGGCCCATTTTGCCACAACGCTTCGAATAGTGCCACGAAATCCTTGCTCGCAAGTCGCCTGTACATAACCAACACCGCACACGCTACAACAGTTAAAAGTGCCAAAAGATATTATAAATGATATTTTCACTCTAGAACTATATCGAAAACAGAAACACACCTGCTTGTTCAAAATGCGCGGGCTCTAGAAAACCATTTTAAGCATTATTAAACAATGATATTTGGGTGGAAAGCTTGTTATTTGCAACTTTAATGTTGCCTAAAGGAAAAGGAGTTGACGCTGTCAAATATCTTAAGGAGCTGAAGCCGACTAAAGGGATAAAGATTCATGATATCTACTTTGCTTTCGGCAGGTATGATGGCATAATAATATTCGAGGCCCCAGACGAGAGGGCAGCCATGAATTTTGTGATGGAGACGGGATTCGCAACAGGATACACTATGGAAACCCTAATAGTGGTTCCGGCAAAAGAAATCTCACACCCTGAGCACAAGTAACAATAATTCATAAACCCCTTTTTTCTACTTTTGCTCCAAATTGGTTACACGCCCCCAAGGATAGAGCCGCAGAGCCTACTGTCCATTCCTCTCTCCTTTTGTCTGGGCTAAGGCAACAATTATCAAGCGCGCGCCATGGAAAGGTAAGACTTTTAGTATAAGTCTAGTATTTGAAAAACATAATCAGGGTTTCATTCCTGTCCCTACATCTATCCAAAGTTTTTCGCCTATCTTTTTGTAACCAATTTTTCCATAAACTTTGAGGGCTGTATAATTGTCTGACCCCACGAATAGGGCTGCTGCTTCCGAGTTTTCCAGTGCCTCTCTTGTTACTGCTGATGTGGCTAATGTTGCATATCCCTTGTTCCTATGTTCTGGGTGTGTGTAAACTTTTCCTATCATCCAAACTTGCGGCAACTGAATGAAGGAACCAGCACAAGAGACCAGTTTGGCATCAGCGAAAACACCGTAAATTGGCTGCTTACTTATCATATCGACACATTTCTTCACTGATCTCATAGGGCGGTCTTCTACACTTGAGAGAAGTGCTGCCAGTCTTGAAGCATCATTAATACATAATTTGCGCACAAGTTTTGATTCGAAGAAGCACGCTTCACCCTCTTTGACTAGCATCCAATCTTCAACGTAATGCTTTGCAAGTGGAAATTTTCTCTTTATGATTGGTAAGCAATCTGGCGGTATATGCATAATAAAACGATCCCGTGGTGAGTACTCAATTAGGCTCTCAGCTGTATCCTTATCACATTCTAGACTCAGGCTTGGAAATTCTAAGGCGGTGTAAATAAGAATGTATCCTTTCAAGGTTTCATCTTCAAAAGCAGCGTACATAATTGTGTGTTCAGGCTCCTGTTGAATATCACAAAAAGCGAAAACATGCCTTAGAACATCAAACCTAAGGAAGTCAATTACAATCTGTTTATTATCTTCATCAACCCTAACGACTTTAAACATTGATTCATCTTATCTGAAAGACTATGTAATATTCTCTTCGTTTTGGTTGAGAATCATTTCTGATTTGAGAGCACCTCGTGCGCTTGGTCTACTTCTTTCCAACCTCTCAGTTCTCTTTAGTCTCTGCTGATGCGCCCATTACATAGTACGTAAAGTGATAAGCGGTCACTTACTCCTTTTTCTATTGATAACAGACTCGACAATTCTCTATTCGACAATTTTCTATGATATTGCAGAAAAAGGATATCACAGTTCTTAATTTTGTGAAGGATTTGGACGAAATTATGTCATGAGTACGCGCGCTATGCGGGCGCGTATAGCAATCAGCAGTATATCTACATGTTAATAAGAATTATATCTCTATTCTGTGGCTAGCAATTTGGTATTTAGGAGAAGGCTGCATGGAAAAGGAAATATTCATCCCTGTTACGGAGAAGGAGTTTGGAGATGAAGAGAGAAATACGCCCATCGAAAGTCAAGTTGAGTTGAACTTGAAGAAATATCGTGTCAAGATATCTATGATTCATCCTTACGAAATCGTAGATTCCTGGGTCAAAAAACCGGACATGAAAAATGCGCTTGAAGTTTTCATAGAAAAGCTGTTCACCCAAAATTTAGATAGATACTTCAAAATCGAAGTAAATGAAACTTGAATTCAGCTCGCAGGAATAGGATGCATACGGGCGTGACATTTTCATGTTGCAAAGCAGACTTGATGAAAGAAGACGAGGCAAAGTTGAGATTATTGCAGAAATCTTGGTGACAGCACGAAAGCCAGCTAAGAAAACCCAGATTATGTACGAGTGCAACCTAGGTTTCAAACAGCTAGAGTATTATTTGGGGTTTATGATGTTGAAAGGGTTGATCATAAGAAATGAGAAAGCGGGAAC
>CAZDZM010000036.1:0-6825 GCA_964509945.1 uncultured Candidatus Bathyarchaeia archaeon | reverse complement strand
ATTTGGGGTTTATGATGTTGAAAGGGTTGATCATAAGAAATGAGAAAGCGGGAACGTATAAAAGTATGGCTCAGTGGCTTCAAAAAGCCTGATCCACGCGCTCTAAGATGAGTAAGCCGTTAGGTACATCCATACTTCTCTGTTTACTACTGCAAAAATCAAGTTAAATTCTTCTCAGCAATCTCAAAGCCCGCGGAAAACAAATTTATGCACGCACTTTGTACGTAACAGCGCCCCTAAAAATACTGCGACCAATAATGTAGCCAAAATAAAATAATTAGTTTGATCTTTCAAATTTTTATTTACTCTCTAATTCCAGCCCTATTCTCTTTCCTCGAATCAATGCTTCTTTGTTATCATAGCTAAGCTTCGTGAGTTCTTGGCTTTTGCCTGATTACAGCATAATCTTTCTTTTGTCTTGTCATCATACATTTGTACGCCTTCTCTTGCGAGAAACAGGAAGGGTTCAATGTTATAAGTCCAGTGCCTCACAATGGTTAGGTGATGGAGTAGCTATGAAGAAAGTCGAGTTGAAACCTATAGGCTTCGTCAAAACCAAGTCTATTGGAGATGAGGTTACAGACAAAAGAAACATTGCAGAAATAATTCTTCGCAAGGAGTTGGCAGAAGCTTTAGATGGAATAGAAGAATTTTCCCATTTATTCATTATATTTTGGATGCATAAAATTTCAAATGAAGAGAGAAAGAAGGCTAAAGTCCATCCTAGAGGCAGAAAGGAATTGCCTCTTTTAGGTATATTTGCAACAAGAACCCCCTATCGTCCAAATCCCATAGGGTTAACTCTGGTTGAACTAGTTAGGGTAGAAGGTAACGTTTTAACTATTCGCGGTCTCGATGCCCATGACGGGACACCGATCTTGGACATAAAACCCTTCGACTTTTGGGACATGGCTCAAGATGCTAAGGTTCCCGAATGGCGGACGACGCTGGATAAGGAGTAAACACTCTAGTCACTCAACATTCTTGATCCTTAACGCGCGCTTATCTGAACACTATGTAACTAAAGGTATAAAATAGCGGACGCAAAAGTCTACTTCATGAAACCCAATGCAATTCATAAACGATGCCAGCTGGCTTCCACATTTTCTATTGTGGCTTTTGATCCATCCACAAAAGACCTGGGAGTTGCTGTGCAATCACGATATTTCTCCGTTGGTTCTGTTGTTCCTTGGGCAGAAGCCGACGTAGGAGCAATTGCCACGCAATCCTTTGTTAACGTTTCCTATGGCCCTCGAGGATTGCAACTTCTAAAAAAAGGCCAAACGGTCGACGAAGTGATAAATGGACTTACACAGGATGATGAAGCGAAAGAATTTCGTCAACTCGGCATTGTGGATTCCAGGGCCAACGCAGCAGCCTTCACTGGAAAGAAATGTTTAGAATGGGCTGGAAGCAAAGTTGGCAAAAACTATTCAATTCAGGGGAACATTCTGGCGTGCGAGGATGTGATCAACAGAATGGCAGATAGATTTGAAAGTTCACATGGTGACCTGGCCAACAAGCTTGTTGCCGCACTCGAGGGTGGCGAAGAGGCTGGAGGTGACGCCAGAGGAAGACAATCTGCAGCTTTGCTCGTAGTCAGAAAGAATTGTGGGCGTGGAGGCTATGGAGATCGCTACATTGATTTACGCGTTGAAAACCATCCTGACCCAATTGCCGAATTGAAATGCCTGCTGGAACTGCATCGCGTCTATCGATTGATTGACGAGAGTGAGGAGAAGCTTGCAACCGGCAATCTTGAAGATGCCCTCTCAACTGCAAGAGAAGCAGTGTCACTCAATCCTAATATTGATGACGCACACGTTGATTTGGGCATAATTTGTCTCAAATTGGATAAAAGAGAAGAGGCTATTAAGGCTTTTAAAGAAGCTTTACGTCTAAATCCAAAAATGAAAAACTTGATCACGCAACTTCCAAAGGTTGGCTTGATTAAACCAAGTCCTGAGGTTTTTGGAGAACTTGGGATGTATCTCTAGATTAAGATCATGAAATAAAAAAGGGAAAAAATATGACGCACACTAATTATTTTTGAATGAGGAGATGGGTATGCGAGAGGAAAAAATAGGTAAGAATATGCGAGAAGGCTGCTCGAAAATAGTGCGCTAAAAGCAAGCATGTGAAATAAATTCTTGGAGTGTATGTCAAATGTCCATTCGCTCTCAGCCCAAGGTGCGTTTTAAGACGAGGTTGCCAAACGGCGATTTCTTGATCTTGACAGTTTGGCCGGGGAAGTCTGATCCAACGGCCGAGGTTATCACAGTGCAGATCCGTCGCCTTTCAGGTGACAACTGGGAAACTGTTGGTAGGCTTGCCGCCTATAGAACCGCCGACGGAAGATATTCGCAACTGGCAGAGCGAAAACGCTAGCGTACACTATCTTGAATAGTGCCTGCAAAGAAACGAGAGCCTTCTTGGAAGTTTGACGCTAATTCAACAGTTACAAAAAGCTTGGTTTCTACTTGAAATATTACGAAAGGAGACCGCGCTAGATCAGAAAAGTCATGCTGTTGGGTTTGAAGCTGGGCAAGCTTTTATGCATAGACCACACACCTCGCCAACTGAACCAGCGTGAATATATTGGTAACATTTCTCTTTTTTTATCCGCCACCCTTTGATAGGATCAAGGAGGGGATTTGTTAAAGCTCCGACCGGACATGCTGTTATGCATTTCGAACACTTTTCGCCTATGCATGCATCATTGCTAAGGGGCTCGTCAGCTTCTAACGGAGCGTTCGTCATTACGCTTACAAAACGAACATAGGGGCCATATTTCGGCGTTAAGACCAAATTGTTTAATCCAAACTTGCCTAAACCGGCAGCTACGGCCACATGCTTGTGAGATATATCTCCAAAGAGCTTCTTGATATCGTAGGGAACACTGGCAGGGAATGGCACAGCCTCGTAACCTTCCTTTTCGAGTAAGGACGCTATGTCCCATGCCAAGCTGTTGAGTTTCAGGTTCGCTGTATCATAGCTTGTCTTATATTCTCTCACGGTTTTCGGAAGCTGAAGAATTGAAGCCCTGTTAATCTTTAACCCTATCGAAATCACGTTTTTCACATCGGGTAAGAAGTTCTTCGGACGGCGTCCCTTTGGCGCTTTTGAAAGTCTTTCAGCAGTAGCTATTCCGACAAGCGTTGCCCCTCTACATTTTGCATAGTTCTTGATTTTTTCAGTCAAACTGACCAAGTTTTCACCACAAGATCACTAGGCTAGTTGCGTTCTAATTATAGGAAAGTTTTCTAGTATTATATTTTCCAGCATTATTAAGTGCATGCTTTTCCTGTCATCGAATCGAACGTCAATCCAGCAATTGATTCTGATCGCATTTTGCAGACGCGCAATAATCAGAAGCGAACGACAAATAGGGGCCAGTATCTTCAAAGGAATTGCATTGTTTCGATTAGATTTGCCGCTAGTATTTAATATTGTTACGTCTTTTCATGATATTATTCAATGATGCAATGGAGGGTGTGATGTATGAATTGCAGCTATTGTGAAAAGGATTCAATCTACAAGTGCATTGTATGTGGAAAACTGCTTTGCGCAAAGCATGTAAGGCTACGCACAATATGCCATTCTTGCATGAAGCCGCCCAAGCTTGAATTTAAGATTGAAAAAGTGATGGCTGATAAGGAAACAGAGAGAGTCAGGCAATTTATTCAGATTTTTTGGGGAGAGCAGGAGCAATTAACCTTCGATAAACGGTTTATAGTTGCCGAACTCCCATCATACGTTGCTAAGATTCGGAAAAAGACCGTAGGGTTCGTCTCTTTTGGTGAAGAAGGTAATGCGGTATTAATTGTTGCTTTGGGAGTACTGCCAGAACGTCAAAGTGGTGGTGTTGGAGAAAGGCTTGTCGAAAAGGTTGAAGCCGAGGCCAAAAGGATGGGAAAGAGTAAGCTGCTTGTTTCAACTTCGAATGATGATTTGCCTGCCTTGGCTTTCTATCAATCCATTGGCTTCCAAATCTATGAAATAAGACCTAACATTATAGCTGAAAAGCACGGCGAAATCCTAGAAGGCATAGGGGGACTGCCAATAAGAGATGAGTTGAGACTGCAAAAAATAATCAAGTAGCACGCGCCAACCTCAAAGCGCGGAAAAGCAGTGCAGATAACAAGCAGGCAAGTACTAACATTAACAATATTCTTGGTTCGGTAGTAGTCGATGGTTTGAAACTTGCTCTAAATCTTCAGTCACATCTTTTTGCGTAATAAATGCTCTCTATGCCTGCTCATTGAGTTAATTTCCCGATTTTTTGAAAGTAGCCAAATATCTTAGGATTATTTCTTGAATCTTGGTCTCCAAACTGTGAAGCAGGGTATCCCCTTTGCATCTTTATGATGTTATCTTGAACCAAAGTTTCTATTACTACTTCTGAAGGTGGTACGGGTATAGAAGAGATAGGAGTAACAAATGATCCATTGTAGATTTCTTCTCCATTGATTTTGACCACGAAGGGACTACCATATAAGGACACATGCAATGCTTCAATTTTTTCTACTCCGCCTTCGGTAAGTTCAATTTCGTGAGAAGTCTTATTGTACCATACAATGTCTTCATCAGATATCACTAATTCGTTACTTTCTAGAAGGTATATCCCAAAACTTTCCTTTAAAACTTGTAACTGTTGACTTAGAATAGACCATCCAAGAACTGCAACGATTCCAGCAAATAGAAGAATTAATCCAAATCTTTTTTTCATGTCACAGTCTAATTATATTGAACATAAACATAACAGTTTTGTCCACTGGAGAACTGAGTTAAACCTCATTTTCTTCCAAACTCTTTCTTTACAGCCTCCCCTGTTGATGTTGAACGAAACTCATCGTCTCTGGATGTGTTCAATGAACTTCAGAATTTCGTTCGGTGCTTTGGCATCAACCCACATTTGAACAAAATGGAGCGACCCGATTCTTTCAACTATTCTTTCTAAATGCACAGTCCTATCATCCACGTAGAGTATCTCGTCAGGTTCTATCTTGATTCCTTCTTTTAGAAGTTCTGAGAGAATGTTTTCAATCATGAGATGCTTGTTCGGATGAAACTCAGCTTTAACAATCTTGAAAAACTTCTCTATTCCAAAGAGGCGCAGAGCTTCCTTTACTGGCTTCGTCTCGTTCCATGAGGCAAGCGCAATTATGATGTTTCTTCTCTGTAGTTCGCTCAAAAGCTCGCGAATTCCTACAAATAAACAGAAAGTCTCTGTGTTTGCATCTGAGATGGTATTTCCATTGACGAGTGTGAAGGGAAGAGCCAGCTTCGAGATGTCAAGATGTGACCATAGTGTGTTATCAGCGTCAAATATCACTAGTTTAATGGCCATTTTCTTTCATCAAAAAGTAAAATAAGTGTGCTCTATTTAAGCTAAGATTGATTGATTGTCTTACACAACAGCGTGCTCTTTAGTTTACCACTCTTTACATTCTTATTTTCCCGAAGCCCTCCTTCAAGATATCAATTATTCTTTTGTCCGGAAGATAAGTATGGTTGGCACAATGCTATCATGATTGATAGATGTGGATGATTAGAGCATCGTCTCCCGAGATAAGGTCCATAGAAGTGGTAACGTAGGAGTAATAACCAGCCAAATGGAAATAGTCTGGATCTTTTTCTTCGGAGATTTTACGCTTAAAGAAGTCGATTGCAAATCTCGCTACATTTTAGCTATCTTGAATATGGCAAAGCTTATAGCGATCCACATAAATATTGACAGACCCGCCAGTACCCAGGTTTTCATGAAGCATCGGTAAATGAACAAGTCAACTTCATTGACTTTAGAAAGTACTTCTAACATGCCGGGTTCTGTCGGCCAAGGAAACAAAGAGCCGCTAGGTCCGCTTCGCTATGCAATAACATTACCATCGGGGTCTTCATATATGTGTCTTGCAGCTACAGCATGAGCCATTAAGGTATACACTGTAAGATATACTGAGATGATCATTAAAGCAAACACAACTAAAACTAACTTCTTACTGAAAGTCACGCTCTCACTAACCATACTTTAAGGTTAGACATAAATTTAATTCTAAAGTTTGGAACAAGCGAAAACTCAAGGTTCATGTTGCGTTAAAGCCCACTTGGCCAATATCTTTCCAGTCTCCCTCTTCGTTCAAGTCTCTTTCCTTAATTGTTACCATTGTTCATGCTATCAGAATTGGCGCGCGCGTTTTTCTATTAAGCTTCTTTTCCGAATCATTTTGCATTTGCACCTGATTACTTGTGAGAGGAGAGAAGACTCTCCATTATAAGCTAATCAATCCGTGTCTTCATTATCCCTTTTTTATACAAGATTTATATGCTCTCATCATTCGTAATCATTAGCTGATGGCAATCTGCAGGAGGTATAATGAATGAGCGCTCACATTCACCGTTTGCCTGGTATGGTATTAATCGATCACGAATTCAATGTGCCATTAGATCACACAAAACCTGATGGTGAGACAATTAATGTCTTTGGCCGCGAGGTAGTTG
Source organism: uncultured Candidatus Bathyarchaeia archaeon (assembly GCA_964509945.1). Taxonomy (GTDB): domain Archaea; phylum Thermoproteota; class Bathyarchaeia; order Bathyarchaeales; family Bathycorpusculaceae; genus CAZDZM01. Next base: position 327 of record CAZDZM010000036.1, on the reverse strand, counting down.
CGACTGAAAAAGAGAAACATGATCTCCCTTGGCTCGTCTTTTTTCAGGGCGGTCCTGGCTTCGGCTCGCCACGCCCTGAAGAAAAGAGCGGTTGGTTGAAACGGGCACTGCAAGAATATCGTGTTTTGCTACTCGATCAACGCGGCACGGGGCGTAGCACACCGATCAACCACCAGACGCTAGCACGCGTTGCCACGCCGAAAGAGCAGGCTGATTACCTAAAGAACTTCCGTGCTGATTCTATTGTACGCGATGCTGAATCAATCCGCCACAAACTTGTTGGAGAGAAAAATCGCTGGAGTGTGCTGGGGCAAAGCTACGGCGGCT
>CAZDZM010000035.1:5859-14137 GCA_964509945.1 uncultured Candidatus Bathyarchaeia archaeon | reverse complement strand
CGCGATAACCTAAAGAAAGAATTAAATGCTCAGTTCGATTAGTTGCATGTGGTGATTGGATTGGGAATGAGCAGTGCAAAAAAGAAGCCAATGACTAAGAAGGAAAGAGAGGAGAAAAGAAGAAAGCGCAAAGAAAAACGCTTAAAGAAGTAGCGCGCGCTCTACTCTACGACTTCGCTGACAACAGTATAGGATAAGTCAAGTTTTGTACATTTTTCACCCTGAACACTAGCTTTGAGACAAGAAGCACCTGCTTTCCGATTACTACAAAACATAAATCGACTATTCACTGGAAGCCTACACCTATACATTCGCTTCCTTGCCATTTCAACCCGTATTTTAATAGACGGTTTTCCCTAATATTATTTTACATTATTCAACAATTGTAGTAGAAAGGCAACATGTTCCATTTCAAAATTCTTCTAAAAGAACCATGAAAAAGAGGGAGGAGAAAAAAGCTATTTTGGTTTTCTCAATAGCTCAAAGCCTTCAAGCTCTGCAGCTAACGCGCGCTACGTTTAGCAGGTGCCAGCGTGCGCTTTACAAAGCCTGAAAAAAATTAATTAGGCAAGGGTGCATACTACACACGGGTGGTTACCATTAGAGTTCTAGATAAAGAGAGTCTTTACAACATTGTTGCAGGTGCTACTTTCCTAGGGGCTGGCGGTGGAGGATCGCCAGCAGATGGACTCAAACTCGTTGACAAGATACTTAATATGGCTGGGGGCGTCGAACTTGTGAGCCTTGGTGAGGCACCTGACACCGCTTACGTGGCCATGATTGCTGGCATAGGGGCTCCGAGGGCAATGAAAGAAAGAGGCTTTGATGTGGAGGCCGTGTATGCTTATGAGGCTTTGGAGAGAATATACAACTTGGTCGGCATCAGACTCCCATACCTTATGGCTGGGGAGCTAGGTGGTTTCAACACAATCACTCCCATGTACGTGGCTGCCTACAAGAAGCTTCCACTGGTTGATTGCGATGGCAACGGTCGAGCAGTTCCAGAATTGGCCACATGCTTATACCCACTCTATGAAATACCGGCATCCCCGCTGGTTCTAGCTGACAGAAACGGTAATGTAGTTATAGGATATCCCAAAGATCCAATGGACACTGCCGCATGTGAGAATATAGCACGGAGTTTCGCAGTAGCCTCAGGTATGGTTGCGGCCTTCGGAACATGGGTCGTAAATGTACGCACTATCAAACAACGCCTTGTTCCGAACAGCGTTAGCAAATGCGAAAGCATTGGCAAGGCTATCAAAGAAGCCGTCGAGCAGGGCAAGGACCCGGTGACGGAGGCCGCCAACGTCGCTGACGGTCATGAGTTAATAAGAGGCGTTATCTCGGATGTATCTACCAAGACTGTTGAGGGTTTTGATTTTGGTAGGACAACAATAGAAGGTACGGAGTCTCAGGCTGGCAAGAAGCTGTACATTGATTTCAAGAACGAAAACATGATTGCTTGGGACGAAAATAATGAACCCGTCATAATGGTACCAGACCTCATATGTCTAATGACAAAGGAAGGCGAAACATTGACCAATGCTGATACGCAAAAGGGTATGGACATCGCAGTTATAGGGGTGCCTGCCCCAGAGAGATGGCGAGCGCACCCGAAGGGTTTCGACATCTGGAAAAATATACTTGAGAAGATAGGATACACTGGCGCCTACAAACCTGCTTAGAAAACAATGTGAATGCCAAGTCGTGTGAAACTAACGGACGCAGTGATCTTGTGAGAATTTGCATTGTAATACCGATACTGAAAAACAAGGTTTTCGAGGAATCTACATATAGGGAGTTGGACATTGCGAGACGAAAGGACGTAGAAATAGGCGTCGTAAGCATCGAGAAGGGCCCAGCTTCAATCGAATCCGCTTATGACGAGGAGATAGCTGCACCCTTTATCTTAGAAAAGGTAAAGGAGGCAGAAGAAAAGGGATTTGATGCGGTCATAATTGATTGTATGGGGGATCCAGCGCTGCGCGCGTCCAGAGAAATGGTGAACATTCCGGTGATTGGTCCGTGTCAAGCTTCCTTGGCGATAGCATCCACACTTTGCGACAAGTTTTCAGTGGTCACCGTGTTAAAGAGGCTTCTCCCCTTGTTCTGGAGAAACGTCAAGGAGTACGGTTTCGAAGCCAAGGTCGCTTCAGTTAGATCAGTTGATGTTCCCGTACTTGAACTTGAAGAAAAAAGAGACCAAGTAAAGGAAGCGTTGGTAGCCGAGTCCAAGGAGGCTATAGAAAAGGATGAAGCTGGCGCAATAATATTGGGATGCACTGGAATGATAGGGATGGCCAGGGAACTACAAGAGGCCTTGGGTGTGCCGGTTATTGACCCTTCGGTGGCTTCGCTGAAGCTGGCTGAATCCTTGGTGGACATGAAAATCTCACATAGCAGACTGGCATATCCGAAACCTCCAGAAAAAGAAAGGAGATTTTAAGGGAATAGTGGACTTCAGCGATCTCATTTCCCATTCTTATTTTTGACTTGAAGGCAGTACCTATTAAGTGCGGCGGATTCACGCTTTTTTGGAGATTATGCACACGGTCTATATGGATAGCATTACGCCTGTTTCTTTTCGGGTTTTAAGCAGCGCGTAGATTCCGATTAGAAATATGACGATTCCGATCAAGGCGTCGATTGCCGCGCTGAGCGTCGGCATGCCGAAGTATGGGGAACCGGGCATGATGATGTAACTTAGGCTTAAGGACATGTAGAACCAAGCGCCTTGGATGGTCGCTTTCCCGCAAAGTGCCACGTCCTTGGCTCCGCTGACTCTTCCGGCTGTCACGACGACGGTCAAGATTATGGTGATCGCTACCAAACCAAGTAGCGCCTGTGCTCTAAGAGTTGACCCTATGGCTGTTGCTAAGGCGATTATACAAAGCACTGCTACGACCAAGTTGGTGCGCAGTCCAAATCTTTTAGCGACTTCACACTTCTCGTTCATAGCTCAGAACCCCGTTGGTTTTTCGGTCCATTCGCCTACTTCGTACTTCACCCCAGCCTTATGACAAGCAGTAGCTATTATTAAGTAGAGAAGGAAACCGCTTACCAATCCCATGACAGCTGGCGTTGTCCCTATTGGCCCAGCAACGAACATGGCCAAAACGGAAGCAACAATCCATGAAATAATTCCTGCAATATTCACCATTGAATACTTTGTCCCTGGACCAAATTTATACCTCGTGGCTGGATCTTTACCGCCTAGCACGTAAGGCCTAAAGACAAAGAAGTCTGCGATCATTATTGCCCCAATTTGCGGTATGAGTTTTCCTAATATGTCTCCAAACTGTTGTAAGACTGTCAGAGATGCTCCATAACCAGCCGAAACCAGTGTTGCCCAAATGGTTCCTATAATTCCCATTATCACTACCCAATGCCTTCGGGTAAGCCTTCCTCCAACCGTGTTTACCCAAGCCAGTGAACTACCCCAGAGATTGTTGTCATTGGTGTCCCACTGAGTCAAAAAGAAGAACGCCAAGGCGCTAAAGCCCATTCCTATTGTAAGCATAGCCGCTGCAATATTCTCTGATCCTGTCAGCATGACTGAAAAGGCGCCTACTAGCACCAAGGAAGTGTTAAAGAGCATTATGTGAGACGCCCAAGCAAAAGCTCCATCTTTGGGTTTGTTACCGTACCTCGACAAATCGGGGACAATGACCATTCCAACCGCGTAAAAGCCGACAACAATAGTTATGAGAGTGCCGATTGACACCGGATTAGCAGGCGTGTATGCGAAAAGCGCTGGTATCCCCCCAAAAGCATCAAATGCTGCACCAGCTCCCAAGAAACTCAGCAATATGAACATCGGACCCATAAGGTAAGAGAGAACGATAATCGCAGCGATACCATAAAGCGCCGTGAGCATCATGAGGATGCCTGACCAAACGGTTGCCACGACGATATCTGTAAACCAGTAACCTGGTAGCATTGAACTTATCAAAACACCAGCTAGCCATGTTTGAAATGTAAACCAAGCCATGCTCCCAATTCCTGAGCATATGGCTCCGAGCAAAGAAGATCCTGCCCTTCCGAATGGATACCTCATTATGCTGTAGGTTGCCATCCGAGTGTGACCGCCGATCAACGCTATCAATCCGCCTATGATGGCAAGGATGATGCTACCAATGATTACAGCTGTGATGACAGTAGTGGCGTTACCGCCGAGGCCTAATGCCCCACCGCCCCATATAGCAGCGACGCAGGTGACAACGCTAGTCCACTCTATAAACATTGCAAGCATAGACCTTCTCTCTTTCTCCGGAACTTTAACTAGAGCATAATCTCCATATTTATCCTTAGACTCCTCTCCCATTCGTATCCCCTTCTGACAAAATCCTATGTATTGTCAATAATCAGTATTTAAGCCTATTCCTAACGTACCAATCTTAGCACACTAGGATCTAACCCGTATGCAAGATACATTGTTCAAACCAATAGTCTAGACAACCCTAATGGCATTCTATCATATTCTGCAGTTAAACTCAAATCAGCAGTTCATTCCCTCGGCGTGCGCGCTTGAAGGGCAGATACTGGTAAAGAATCCTAACGTGAAACCCATTGCCGCTGAAGTCTCTAGAGGAAGAATAAGATACTTGGGCGTAATATCAGAGGAACATGAAATAAACAAAGTCAGAGCATGGGCAGACGAACTGGGCAAAAGGCTCACTGGATAAGTAACGCATTAGCAAACGAGCTAGGGAATTGGAGTTTGAATCTCTGCTTAGCCCTTGAAAACTCTGTTTCAGATCCGCTACTAATGCAAGGTTGAAGCATCACGCGCGCGAAATACAGATCCGCGAAATTTTATCTATGCTGGCTCCTGCTCTTTTTTCTCCTGTGTCTCCGCTTGCTCTTTCGTAACTGCAACAACAGAAGCCGGCTTTTCCTTTTCAGGAACAGCCTTCATTTCTTTGAGGTGAGGTATCACTCTTTTAACCACGCTGTAATACATGCCAGCTGAGTTTTTCTTTAAATTCCGTTTTTCCATTAATGCTTTAATTGCTTCGCTTCTACTACGGGCCTCCTCTATTAACTCAACAACTTCTCTAACTTTTTTTGTGGACATGTAGGGCTCTAGCTTCCCCTTAACAACCCTACAAACCGCCCCGTTCAAGGTAAGCCATTTCGATTTTCCAATACGTATCCAATCTTTAGAAATTGCCGGAGCGTAGGGCTTGATTTTTATTAGTTTGGCTTTTGAAGGCTTAGCTTTTAGAGGTTTGACCTTTACAGTAGGTTCAGCTATCGTCTTCGTCTGCTTCAGTCTTGGTGCTGGTTCAATTGTTATTGTTTTGTCGGAGTATAATGTCATAAGTAATTTCTGGTTCGGTTGTAGGTCTAAGACTTCAAGAATTTCCACCGGTATCTTGCGTTCAGTCAATGGCATTTTAAGGATTAATTCTCTTACCACAAATTCACCTCCATTGAAGATCCTATGAGATAGTGCCTTTGACTACTGTAATTATTTCACTTCAAATTACATTTAAGATTTACTGAAAAAATATTCTATGTTGTTGAATGATGAAAATCAACCCTGAAGCTCATTTTAGTTATAAATAGGGGACTTTTTAAGTAAGATCCAGACTAAGGTTTGTCCGGAAATATTGTAAATTAGCGCTTTTTAAATCGGCTACGGGTCTCCTCATCCTGCAACGGTGAAAAATATATCAAAGCGTATTCAGTAGAAAAAATTGATAAGAGTCACAAGTAAAATGGTTAAGGAGGGTTATGTACGGATTTAGGGCTTAAAGGTCGTATAGCAATAGTGACCGGGTCGAGCCAAGGAATAGGGAAAGCCATAGCTTGCGGTTTGGCCAGTGAAGGCGCTAAATTGACTATCTGCGCTAGGAAAGAAGACGCACTGAAAAAGACTGCAGATGAACTTGAATCTGAATTGGGCACTGAAGTTTTGCCTTTCCAAGCTAACCTGGCAGTTAAAGAAGAGATCCAGTCAATGGTAAAGGCGACAGCTGAGAAATTTGGCAGTGTCGACATTCTAGTCAATAATACTGGAGGACCCCGCTCAGCACTCTTCTTGGAAACTTCTGAACGAGATTGGCATGAAGCAATGAATTCCCTATTAATGAGCGTAGTGAACTGCTGCAAGGAAGTTATACCCTACATGAAGAAAAATAAGTGGGGGCGAATTATCAATATGACATCCTTTGCTGCTAAACAGCCCGCTGAGAGGCTGATCTTGTCCAATGCTGTTAGGGCTGGAGTGTTAGGTCTAACAAAGACTCTGTCAAACGAACTGGCAGAGTATGGCATCCTTGTTAATGCAGTTTGCCCAGGCTGGACTCTCACAGACAGGGTTAAAGAATTAGCAAAGTCAACTGCGGAAAAAACTACTAAACCTTACGAGAACGTAATAGCTGAATGGGCAAACAACACAGCGTTAAAACGGTTAGCTCAACCTGAAGAAATTGCCAATCTTGTGGTGTTTTTGGCTTCTGAGAAGGCCAGTTATATAACTGGAGCGGTAATCCAAGTTGACGGCGGTCTTATAAAGTCCTTATTATGAATCTTTGCTGCATAGTGCTGCGAACTTGTAAAAAAAGAGGTTGAGCGTGTAAGCTATCGAGGTTTAGTAGTTTTCACACCAGACTTCAAAAAAGGCTTTCGGGTGGTCGCAAACCGGGCATTTCTCAGGTGCTTCGCTGCCTTCAAAAACATGGCCGCAATTTCTGCATTTCCATTTAACAGGCGTGTCTTTCTTGAAAACTCTATCCTGTTCAACATTTGCCAATAACTTACGATACCTTCGTTCATGATAGGCTTCCACTTTGGCAACCATGCGGAACGTTCTAGCTGCGTCTCCAAAGCCTTCTTCCTCTGCTGTCTCAGCAAAGTTGGGATACAGCGTTCCCCACTCCAATTTTTCTCCCTCCGCAGCCGCTGCCAAGTTTTCCGCTGTTGATCCAATAACGCCCGCTGGATAAGCTGCCGTAATCTCTGCTGTTCCACCTTTGAGATGTTTGAAAAAGAGCTTAGCGTGCTCTTTTTCGTTGTCAGCTGTTTCTTGAAAAATGGCTGATATTTGCTCATATCCTTCCTTTTGGGCCACGCTGACGAAGAAAGTGTATCTGGTTCTGGCTTGAGATTCTCCGGCAAATGCTGCTAAAAGATTCTTTTCAGTTCGACTTCCCTTCAATTCCATAATTTCAGCTTCCTTTGAGGACTATCTGCTTAAAGTGGAATAAAAGAATTTTGAAGCTGAACTTTTCAGAAGGGGACAATTAGAAAAATTCTTTGAAAATTCCGTCAAGATCTTTAAGGGTTAGGTTTCCTCCAGTCAAAGGTAAAGCCACTTTTTTCCCATAAAGCTTCTCGCGGATTTTGAAGGCAGCTGCCACTGATGCTGCGCCTGCACCTTCTGCGAGTTGATGAGTAGCCTCAAGGAGAATTAGAATAGCCCTTTTCATTTCTTCTTCGCTAACTAGAATTATATCATCCAGCATTCTGTTTAGAATATTAAGAGTAAGTGCGAAGGGAACCCTGGTGGCTAGACCTTCTGCAAAAGTATTAGCTTCCTCAGTTTCAATCCTCTCTTTTTTCTTCCATGACAAGTACACAGCCGGCGCCTTTTCAGCTTGGACTCCTATCACCTTAACCTTTGGATTTATGGTTTTAGCCACTATGCAAGCGGAGGCTGCGCCGCTTCCGCCTCCAACGGGAACCAACATAGCGTCGACTTCTGGGATGTCTTCCATAATTTCAAGATATAGTGTTCCAACACCTGCAATTAACAAGGGCTCATTGGCGGAATGAATGTACCTGTAGCCTTTCCTTTTAGCCTCTTCTTCAACCCATGTTCTTGCTTCGTCGAAGTCTGAACCGTGAAATTTGACGAAAGCTCCAAAATTCTTTATGGCTTCAACCTTATCGGGGTTCGAGTTTTCAGGCATTCCTATTACCGCTCTTATTCCGAACTTGGAAGCAGCATAAGCTATTGATTGACCATGATTTCCAGTTGAAGCCGCAATAACGCCACTACGCTTTTCTTCATCTGAAAGCCTTGAAACAAGATTTATTCCCCCTCTAACTTTGAATGCCCCAGTGGGCAAAACGTTTTCACATTTAACGTAACTTTCAAACCCCAATTTTTTAGAAAGGGCAGAAGAATGTATTAGGGGAGTTCTTGGCAAGTGCCTATTTATCACCCTTCGAGCTTTGTAAACATCGTCCAAAGTAATCGACGCTGCCATCTCAAACACCTAAGAAGCAAGTAACACCTCTAATCCTCTAATATACTTTAGCTGGA
>CAZDZM010000035.1:0-5759 GCA_964509945.1 uncultured Candidatus Bathyarchaeia archaeon | reverse complement strand
TCAAACACCTAAGAAGCAAGTAACACCTCTAATCCTCTAATATACTTTAGCTGGACAAATGAGTACTTCTCAAAGAGAGAAACATATATTTCGGTCTGTATACGCTACAAACTTGTAACATCGTTCGGAGGTACACTGTAATGGGTGAAGAACAGAAAGAACAGCAGGCTGATAATGTACAAGTCGAAACCCTATCACAAGCTTTGGACGCGGAGAAGAAGCGTTCAGAAGATTACCTCACCAGGTTAAAGTATATGCAAGCGGACTTCGAGAATTTGAAGAAAAGGTTTGACCGGCAGATGGAGGAAGTGAAGAACTACTGTAATGAACAGCTTATTGTGGAATTATTGAACGTTGTGGACGAGCTGGAAATGGCTGTTAAGTCTGGTCGCTCTTCAAACTCTACAGAAATTTTAGTCCAAGGGGTAGAGATGACCCTTAAGAAGCTGAAGAAAGTGCTCGAGCAGGAGGGAGTTTATCCAATAGAAGACGTCGGCAAACCCTTTGACCCTTCAAAACATGATGCTGTTGCTAGGATAGAGAAAAACGATGCTGAAGGGTGCATTATAGTTGAAGAGGTTAGAAAAGGATATATTATGAAAGATAAAGTGATTAGACCAAGCATTGTCAAGGTTACAGCACCATATTCAAAAGCAAAAGAGGAGGTAGATGAAAATGAGTAAGGCGCAGTCTGGTGAAAAAGTTCTAGGCATAGACTTGGGAACGACGAACTCGGCAGCCGCTATTTACGAAGGGGGAAGAGCTACCGTAATACCCAGTGCCGAAGGCCCTACAATGGCGGGGAAAATGTTTCCGTCCGTCGTTGCCTTCACCAAGGATGGACAACTACTGATAGGAGAACCAGCAAAACGCCAAGCCGCTGCCAATCCAGAGGGAACGATATTCGAGATAAAAAGAAAAATGGGCACCGATTATAAAGTCAGCATCTTCGGAAAGGAGTACACTCCACAGCAGATATCTGCATTTATACTGCAGAAGATCAAGAAGGATGCTGAAACCTATTTAGGATCTTCAATAGGAAGGGCAGTCATAACTGTTCCAGCCCACTTCAATGACAACCAGCGTCAAGCCACGAAGGACGCTGGAGAGATCGCCGGCTTTGAGGTTCAAAGGATAATTAATGAGCCAACAGCAGCTTGTCTTGCATATGGAATAGACAAACTGGAGAAGGAAATGAAGATACTGGTTTTCAGCTTCGGCGGCGGTACACATGATGTTACCTTGATGGACTTTGGTAAAGGGGTCTTTCAGGTTTTATCAACTAGCGGTGACACTCAAATCGGCGGGACGGACATAGATAAAGAAGTCATGGACAATGTTGTGGACGAGTTCAGAAGACAAACAGGTGTCGACCTCACCAACGACAAGATGGCAATGGCACGGCTAAAAGAAGCTGCAGAGAAGGCAAAGATAGAATTATCGACACTGATGACTACGGATATTGATTTGCCCTTCATATACTCTGACCCTTCCGGACCTAAACATCTACACCTTACATTGACCAGAGCCAAACTTGAGATGCTGGCTCAGCCAATCGTTCAAAAGACAGAGAAAACCATCATAAAAGCTCTTGAAGACGCAAAGTTAACCCCTAGAGACGTTGACAAGATAATTCTCATCGGCGGAATGACAAGAATGCCTCTTGTACAGAAGTTTGTAGAGCAGATAATGGGAAAACCCGTGGAGAGAGGCGTTGACCCAATGGAGTGTGTTGCCGTTGGCGCAGCCATCCAAGCTGGGGTGCTTACTGGAGAGGTAAAAGACTTATTGCTGCTCGATGTTACGCCATTATCTCTCGGTGTAGAAACGCTCGGCGGAATATTCACAAGAATCATTGAAAGGAACACCACTATCCCCACTAGAAGAAGCCAAGTTTTCACAACAGCCGCAGACTTTCAAACAGCCGTCACGGTCCACGTGCTTCAAGGAGAGAGGCCCATGGCAGCGAATAACGTATCTCTTGGCATGTTTAACCTAATGGATATACCACCGGCACCACGAGGCGTACCGCAGATAGAAGTAACTTTTGACATAGACGCTAACGGAATATTAAACGCGACAGCCAAAGATTTGGGCACTAGTAAAGAGGCGAAAATAAGGATAACGGCTTCCACAAAACTTTCAAAGGAAGAAAAAGAGAGAATGGTCAAGGACGCGGAGCAATTCGCTGAACAAGACAGAAAGAAACGCGAAGAAGCTGAATTGAGGAACAACGCTGACAGCCTAATTTACGCTGCGGAAAAAACCAAGAAAGACCTTGCTGAAAAGCTGAATCAAGAACAAAAGAGCAAAATAGATACTGCAGTTTCCGCTCTGAAAGACGCTTTGGCCAGCAACGATATGGAAAAGATGAAGGCGAAATCTGACGAACTCAGCAAAGTTTTGCAAGAAGTCGGAACTGTAATTTACCAACAGGCTGCGGCAGAATCCGCAAAACAGAAGGAGCAGCCCTCAGAAGGCCCTTCAAAGGCCGGCGGCGACAAAGTAGTTGACTCTGAGGACTATCAAGTGAAGTGATCCTCCGAAACAGTTTTGATTGAGTAATTACATTTCGAAACCTAACGGTCGAGGGCATGGCTAACAAAAGAGATTACTACGAGATTCTAGGCGTTTCAAGAAACGCCACTAAGGAAGAGATTAAAGATACTTACAGAAAGCTAGCGATGCAGTACCACCCAGACCGTAACAAGTCACCAGACGCTGAAGAAAAGTTCAAAGAGATATCAGAAGCCTACGCCGTCCTATCAGACGATGAAAAGCGACAACAGTACGATTTGCTGGGTCACGCAGGATTCGATCAACGCTACACTAGAGAGGACATATTCAGGGGTGCAGACTTCGAATCGATATTCAGAGATTTAGGGTTCGGTTTTGGAGACCTCTTTAGCTTCTTCTTTGGTGGGCGTGGCTTCAGAGAAACAGTCAACAGAGGTCAAGATCTTGCTTATGATCTCAAAATCACCTTAGAAGATGCAGCAAAAGGCACAGAAAAAGAGATAGAAATTCCAAGAATCGAAAAGTGCGACGTCTGCAACGGCACCGGCGCAAGCCCTGGCACTTCACCGAGACCATGTCCCAGGTGCAAAGGTTCTGGAAAAATTCAGAACGTGAAGAAGAGCAGCTTTGCAATGTTTGTACAGGTTACGTCATGTCCTTCCTGCAGAGGAAAAGGCACACTGATAGATTCGCCATGCAAAACCTGCAGAGGCACTGGTTTGACAAGGAGACATCGCAGAATCACTGTTAATGTGCCCACAGGCATAGATGATGGATACCAGCTTAGGCTAAGAGGAGAAGGAGAGACGCCTCCGAATGGCGGTCAGCCTGGAGATCTTTACGTTCTCATTCATGTGGCGCCTCACTCGTATTTCAAGAGGGATGGAGACGACCTCTGGTACGATCTGAAGATAGGTTTTCCTCAAGCAGCCCTCGGCACGGAAGTTTCAGTGCCTACACTTGACGGAAATGCAAATGTAAAAGTCCCTTCAGGAACGCAGCCAGGCGAAATCATCAGATTGAGAGGCAAAGGTATGCCCCGGTTCAGGGGCTACGGCAAAGGCGATATCCTAGTGCGCGTTAGTGTAGCGGTTCCTGAGAAACTGACGCCGCAACAGCGAATTCTACTTGAGCAGTTAGCCAAAGAATTTGACCAGAACGTTCAATCAAAGAATCGCAAACTGAGATTTTAGACGGTTTTCCAGAATCGCGGGAAAAGACCAACTATGCTGTTCTTCTTGCCCCGCAGTTAGGACAGATGTTTTCTGTTTGCGGCATTAGAGTTCCGAAGTATTTGCACGGTATCATAACGATTTCGCGGATGACTTCTCTTTCCCTAATTATGGCGTAAATGTACGCGCGCTGCTACTTTCTAAAAGTATAACTTCGCAGGTCAAACAAGATGTGGTAAGCACTTATGGCCTGTATTCTTAGGCATTCAAGACTTCTGGTCCAAAGGGGCAGGAAACGTCAGGTCCTAGCCAGTTTCCATTGGCGATGTATGCAGTGTATCTGCAACCGCCGCAAAGGTTGTGAAATGCACATATTCTGCAGGAACCTTCTAGTGCTTTTCGGTTTCTAATGTGGTTTAACAGTTTATTGTGAACCCAGATTTCCTCTAAGCTCTGTTCGAGAAGGTTGCCCAGTTTTATCGGTGCAGGAACGCAAGGAAGCAAGTCTCCCGAAGCGGTGAGCCCTGCGTAGGTTAATCCAGCCGAGCAACCGCCGAAACCTGTGGGGAGCTTCCTTATAATCTTGTAAATGTCAAGTCCAAATTTCTCTCGAAACATTTTTTCATGTCCAGACAAGGCTTCGTTCACCGTAAAGACCTTGCCTTTTGAACGTTCGTAGCCTAGTCGAGCGTAATAGGTCATTCCTCGCGCGTAGCACTGCATGCCGAATTCTTCTTTCACGCTCTTGTAGAACTTGGTGTATAACGTTTCTAGCGCTTTAATCTTCTCCCTAGGTGTTACATCGAGGTGTAATGCTTCTATTCCGCGGCCAGCAGGTATAAGCCGGTTCAAGTAGAATCTTGTTGCTCCCAGCTTTTCTGCTAGATTCATAGTTTCCTTTAGTTCATTGATGTTCTTTGAATGTAAGGTCATGGTGACGGCCAATTCGTCAAAGCCTACTGAGGCACAGTTCTTTATTCCTTCAATGGTTGCTTCAAAACTTCCAGGTCTGTTTCTTAGAAAGTCATGGGTTTCAGGTTTTGCACCGTCCAAGCCTATTTCTACGCGTCTAATGCCCGCTTTGGCTAGATTTTCTGCCACTTCAGGAGTTATTAGGGTTCCATTGGAAGCAATTGTGCATAAAAGCCCACTGTCGTTGGCTCTTTTTATTGCGGGATAAAGGTCTTTACGCATCAAGGGTTCGCCTCCTGAAAAAGTCAGTATGGCTACGCCTGAATCACTCATGTTATCTATAACTTCAAAGGCTTGAGAGGTTGTTAGTTCTGACCCAGAAGCCTTTGGCGAAGAGTCTTGATGACAGTGTAAACAGTTGAGATTACACCTGTTTGTGAAGTTCCAAACAACAGCTACCGGCACCCCGGTTGGTTGAGGATATCTTATTCCGAAATTTGCAATTCCTTTAACTACGCTTAGCATACATTTGCGAACAAGCGGATCCGTGAGCAACTGTTTCACTGCATTGCCATTAACTCCGAAATAGAAAAATAACAGACGAATTAAGGGTGAAAGAGCTGCAGATGTTAATAAGCAATTTTCACAAATAAGGTGACGATTTGACGAATAGTCGTCAAATGCTGAGAGCAATCGCTCTTGCCCACATTTCTCGCATTTTTCTATTAGATTTTGAGCGAGGGTCTTCCAAAGAGGATTAAGAAGTGAAGTTAGTGAATGGTCGCCATCCCGTATTTTGTTTATTGCCTCAGCCAACCTTTAAGATTACAGCTTTTCTCAAGCCCTAATGTTCCTGACATTAATAGATTTTGCGCGTTGATTACAGTATTTCTTATTATGCCTGCAATTACTCATAGGATAAGGGATCCTTAACTGGATTCTTTCATTTCGGCGGGCGGCAACCCACAAAGTATTATAAATGTGCCCGCATTACAAGGTCAAATTAATGGAGGCAATGCTGACGAATGGCGCTTAATTTAGACATGCTAGTCATAAGCATTATTGTGAATACGATCATAATTTCCCCAGTTCTTTGGCTTTCTGGAAGGGCACTTGTTGGAAAAGAAAAGGCGAAATTCACTGACGCTGTCTTGACAG
>CAZDZM010000034.1:0-14677 GCA_964509945.1 uncultured Candidatus Bathyarchaeia archaeon | reverse complement strand
ACGGATTTTGCGAACTATGCAGATACCTAATGAGAAGAGACATCGACGAAAAACCAATTCACATACTCTTGTTACCAACATTAGTTGAAGCGAAGAAAAAAGTTCAACCATAAAAAATAGTGTAAAGCATAGCGTGCGCTTTTCTTCTAAACGAACATTCATATTTGTTTCGTTACTCTAGACTCAAGTAAACCGAGTTTTAGCGCGCGCGTGTTATGTAGGCGCCGGGAGTGGGATTTGAACCCACGCGGCCCAGTATGGGCCACAGGCTGTTTGGGAGCCCAGCGGATCTCCAGGCCTGCTCCCTACCTGGCTAGGATATCCCGGCACAATGTGAAATGTTAGTTGCTGGGTTAACTCAAGTCCGTGTGGTTTATTATAGGTTTTCCATGTGAATTAAATGTTTACGAAATCTTTTTCATGAATGTTTTGTGTTTCATAGCGTGTTGTTTGTTGCTTAAGATAGATGAGTATGCCAAGGTTCTGTTTGGGACTTCGATGTTGATGGGGCATCTCGTGCGATTCTTTCGGTTCTCATGTTAATTGTAGCTTGGTGGTGGCCTAGTGCTTTTCTGCCATTAATACTCGGTAGCCGCTTTTCCTTGAGAGAACCTCGATGTTTCCGAAAGTTTCTTTGAAAATTAGTTGCAATCTTCTTCCTCCAACTTTTGATTTCACGACCATCTGAAGTGAGGCCTCGTTTGCCATCAGCTTTGGGGCTTCAACTACTATGGCTTTAACTGTTTCTATGCCAGCGCTCACTGGTGGATTCGAAAGAATACAATTGAAAGTTAACTCTTCAACTGGCTCATAAAGGTGGCCACATCTAGCTTCTGCGTTGCTCAAATGGTTTAGTTCAATGTTTTGTTTTGCAAGCCAAACAGCCCGTACGTTCACGTCTACCAGGATTACGCGTAAATTTGAATTAGAACTCGCAGCTGCTATTCCAACGGCGCCATACCCGCATCCAACATCCAAAACGCAGCCTTTTTCAGGGAGAATCATGGACTCAATCAGCAGCCTAGTTCCCAGATCAACTCGCTTTTTGGAAAACACACTTGAGGCCGTCAAAAACTCGAAGGATTTGCCCCGAAGATACGTGCGAATTATGCCGAGTCGCGCTTCAGATCTTGGATGTGCGGCAAAATAATGTTCTGGGCTTTTGCTTCTTTCAGTCATTCTTGTCAGCCACTTTTCCAGCATTTGGGATATGTACCTCTAGGCATAAGAATCCTTTTGGGTTCCGCAACCGTTCCATGAATCATATTTAGAATGTCCTCTGTGGAAAAAGCAGCCTTAGCCAAAGCCACTGCTTCGCCTTTCAATGTGAAAATCGCGACCATGGAGCCTTTGCTTATTCCAGTTTCAAGAGATAAGACGCCGGGAGCAGTCAGATTTGCGCCGTGGCAGACGGCATCAACGGCGGAGTCTCTGATAATAATTTTAGGAATCAAAGCCAAAGCAGCCTCCATGGGTTGGATAAACCGTCTTAAAAGTGCAGCATCCTTCTTCTCCTCCCATTCCATGTACAAGTAAGCCAAATCATGCAAAGTTGCAATGCTGCCGCTTTCCTCAACAAAAGGGCCAGCCCGTGTTCTGCGCAGTTCCTGCATGTGGGCACCGCAACCCAGAACTTCACCCATGTCATAACAGAGTTTGCGTATGTATGTCCCACCCTCGCATCCGACTTTGAAAAGAACGTTCCGTCCGTCCATCTCGAGAAAATCCATATAGTAAATCCGCCTAGTTCGTAGTTGCCGCTTGACCGACGCCCTTAAAGGAGGCCGCTGATAAATTATGTCCTCAAACTCTTTCAAAACGCTTCTAACCTGTTCTTCTTTTGCGTCTCCATGAAGTTTCATCACACAAACGTATTCTTTGCCGCTGTAAAGTAACGCCTGAACAACTTTGGTAGAATCCTCTAGGGTGATGGGCAACACGCCAGTCACTTTGGGATTTCTCTGGCTTAAAGCGCGCGCGCGGCCTCTAGAGTCCCGCCGTGGCCTACATGTGCTAAATGCAGAATTCTTTTGACCCAAGCAGCTACTTCATGGCTTGTCGGGCCGGCTGGTTTGTCCAAGTTTATGACGCCGTAGCGCAGGTATTCTTCAGCTGGTCTTTCATCGGGTTTGCGTCCATACTTTGGATCCGTCGTATCCTCAGCTTTCACCAACAGTTCAAGTTTAACCTCCCAAGGAGCAGTAGTTCTAGGCATAAAGGATAGTATCCTCCTAAATTGTAGAAAAAGGGCTCAGAATTATTAAGACTTTAACTCATGGCTAAGGCTGGCTTGACGATCTGCTTCATTTCTTCAAGTTTGCCAGCGGTCTTCAGCTCTTCTGTCACTTCTTCATCTGATGCTCCGCGTTTGATTTCAACCTTATCACGAAGAGCCTCAACGTGATTCATGTTCACCCTTCTTCTCTTAACCCCTGTAACCATTTTTGGGCCTGTTACTAACACAAAGCTTTTGTCTAAAATGTCAACTATGACGCACTTTCTTCCAGCCTCCCGGCCGACAAGTTTCACGCAGAGTCTGCCAATCTCTATTGCAGGCATTTCCTGAGCCTCCTATACGAGTGCAAGTAACAAAACCAGAGAACACGTATATAAGCTTGCCATTTTTGAACGCTGATTTAGCTTTCAAGCGATGAAACTTTTGACGACTTCATAGAGAACGCTTGTTCCGAACACAAGGTTTTCTACTGATATGCGCTCGTCTATACCATGAATCGTTTTCAACATTTCGCTGTAAGGTATGTCTGGACGCGCAGGATGAAAACCATAGCATACGCTTCCTCGCGTTCTAAAGAAACGAGAGTCGGTTCCGCCGGTTAACAATGCTGGAGCCACGGCACATTCCAGATCAAACTCTTTAAGAACATTTACGATCGCTTCGTAAAGCGGAGTCCCTGTCGGTGATTCAGACGGATTATTGGATTGAATCGTTTCAAACTCCAATTTTTTTAGGTCAACATCCTTAAGCAGGTCCTTTATCAAGTTTATGGCTTGACTAGGAGTTTGCCCTGGAAGGATTCTACAGTCGAAAACGGCTTCGCATTCGGATGGAATAACATTCTCTTTCACTCCTCCGTGAATCATCGTAGGCGTAACGGTCATTCTAAGCCTTGCTCGTAGTTCCTCTGCCAAGTACTTATTTGTCTGTGCTATCACATCCAACATTTGATCGCCCATCTCTGGGTTCGCCAGCAAAAGCAAATTAAGCTTCTGTAACGTTTCATCTTCTTTAGCTATTTCGTTTAAGAAATGTTTCACAGTTGGGACGAGCAGAATATTTGGACGATAGGTTCCGAGCTTTTCAACAACTCTGTTCATACGCATTATGGCGTTATCTGCTGCACCCGGAACTGAGCCGTGACCCGGCACGCCTTTCGCCTTAACTTTAAACCACAAAATTCCTTTTTCGGCCGTTTGAACCGTGTATACGTTTTTGCCTTTAACTGGAATTGCTAAACCACCACCTTCGTTTAAAACGTAGTTAGCCAGAATTTTTTCAGGATAGTTGTCTACGAGGTAGCCAACTCCTGCATTTCCGCCTCTTTCTTCATCTGCCGTTGCAGCAAATATTACATCGCCTTTGAGTTTCACACCGTTTCTTTTCAATAATTTTAGAGTCATCATTTCTATGGCTGTCATACCCTTCATATCCAAGGCGCCGCGACCCCAAACAAAGCCGTCCCTGACTAGACCGCTGAAGGGATCTATGCTCCACTCCCGACGATCTGCAGCCACCACATCTAGATGAGAAAGCAAAAGTAAACTGGGTTTTTCGCCTGTTCCTCTAAGACGAGTGACAACACTGCCTCTTCCAGGTTCAGACTCAAAAAATTCGCAATTAATGCCTTCTCGACTTAGGTTCTCAACCAAGTATATTGCTGCTTCTGACTCGTTTCCCGGCGGGTTAGTTGTGTTTATCCGGATTAAATCACTCAGAAGATTTGTGACTTCTTCTTCGGTTTCTCTTAACAGCTGAACACACATATCAATGATTCACCTTTTGCAGACACCTATAGCGTCTGGCGCACTTAAGATTTAGTTCGTCTAAAATCTAAACAAAAAGTCCCTGCATAGGCATTAATTTGGTATATACTTTATATAAGGCAAATTCTATGTTTAGCTAATTTGGTCGAGACTTACATGAAGGAGCTAAAACCTATAGATCGTCAGCTTCTTTTCGAGTTGATGAAGGATTCCCATAGAAGTGATAGGCAACTGGCTAAAGTCTTGAAAATTTCTCAACCTACCATAACTAGAAGAAGAGCTACACTTGAGGAGAACTTCATTGACGGATACACCATAATACCAAAATTTGGAAAGGTTGGCTTTGAAATTGTCGCGTTTACCTTCATAAAAAGTAAATTTAATTATAAAAAAGCTGAAGAAAAAGAGGAAGCTATACGGAGAATGAAAGAGTGGTTCATGAAACAACCAAATGTTATTTTTGCCTTAGACGGACGAGGAATGGGATGGGATGGCGTCTGTATTTCACTGCATAGAAACTATTCAGATTTTGCAAATTTTGTAAGAACTCATGATGCGGAGCTGTCAGACTTAATAGTTGAGAGCCAAACTTTCCATGCAGACATAAATCCTGGAGTAATTATTAAACCATTACATCTAAAGTATTTAGCCAGACTAGAATGAGCAAAGAGATTTCAAGTCTACCAGCTTCAGGTGTCTGTTTATCCTTAAATTCTTATTTTGATAACGCGTTATAAGTGTTGTAGAGAGGCGCGTTTGATGACCAGCGAACAAGCTCAAGTTTTGCCTCAAATGTCTAAGTACAGCGTAACCAAGACTGTGGGCTTGATATCAGATACGCATGTGCCTGTTAGAGCAAGGAACATTCCAAAAGCAGTTTTCAAAATTTTCGAGAATGTGGATTTCATTGTACATGCGGGAGACTTAGTTGAGTTGGCCGTGATTGATGAACTGGAGCAGCTTGCCCCTGTTTTGGCTGTTTATGGTAACATGGACGGCCCTGAAGTTAGCGGTGCACTGCCAAAGCTTAATTCTTTAAAGATTTTTGATTGGAAAATTGGAGTTATGCACGATCCGGGTGCATTGTTTGGCATGGGAAAAATGCGGGGAATTGCTAAGCAACAGAGTTTTGACGCGTTAGTCTACGGGCACACGCATAATTCCAGTATGAAATGGGAAGGAAGCATCCTATTCATAAATCCAGGAAGCCCTACAAACCCCATACCCTCCTTCCTAGCTAAACCTTCCGTAGCCCTGCTTAGAATAACAAAGGACGTAATAACTCCGCAGATAATACACATATGATCAAGCCATAATTGTTGCGTACAAACATAAATATAGTAAAACGCCGGGAGCAGAGCTATTAGCCACAAGATTAACGTGAAGCGCATCTTTTTCTTTTTTCTAGCTCAATAGTGCAGGGACGACTATAAATGCCAAGAAGCAGCAAAAATTCTGCTAGGATCGCGAGATCCCGCGGGCAACAGCAGAGATAGCGACTGCATCGAACATATTAGTTGAAATTAATGGACCTAAACTGATGAAGAAAGCATCATGATCAATATTTATTGAAACCATATGCAAAATATAAATGCAACAAAAATGGTGATTCTGTACCAAGACAGCTTTTTCCGTTTTTTAGCGTGAAACTTGCCAAACGATACATAACCCCGTTGCTAAGTCAGTGAGCATGACTAAGATATTTTCACTTTAACCCATCTCTCTCAGCAGCGTAAAAGTGTCGTTCCACAAACAGCCTTAAAAGTAAACTGAAAGAGAACTTGCGATAGTGGTCTATTAGTGAAGGCTCGGACGAATGGAGAACTGTAAAAACCCTTGGAACAGTAAATGTAAAAGCGGTAACATTAAAGTCTACATTCTTTTCAGAGGGGAAAAATTGCCCATATGCAGACAATGCTGGAGTGATATTGCAGAGAAGAATTGGGGATGACTGGAAATGGAAAGCCTAGGGCTGAATACAGTCAAATCCTTCCTCAAGAAAAACGTAAACCTTCACCTAAAAGACGGCACAGTTATAATAAACGTTCAGTTGGCTGGGATTCGAAAAGACAGTTTTGGAAAAGGAAACTTCATTGAGTGCATCCCCTACGGGAATCGTAAGACGGTTAGCATACCACTGAAAAGCATCGCTTGGGCAGAATTGTTAAACCTAAACTTGATCCAGACCATCGATTGAGGATCGGGCGCAAACTGAGCCTTTAACGAAACCTAAATAGAGAAAATAAGATTAACATAAGATTATGCGTTGCTCGCATTGCGGACTATGCTGTGAAAAAACCGAAATGCTTCTTTCCAAAGCGGATATTGAACGCTTAGAAGAGATTGGCTATGAGAGACAAGGTTTTGTGCGCTATGATAGGGAAGGTTTAGCTAAGCTGCGAAATTGCCGAGATTACTGCGTCTTCTATGACGTTGAAACGCACCGCTGCAAAGTTTACAGACATAGGCCTTTAGGGTGTCGCATTTATCCAGTAATATACGGTGAAGAAATTGGAATCATCGTGGATGACATTTGCCCTATGAAGAACACCGTTACAGAGGTAGAACTGGAGAAGAAGGGGAAAGAAGTGATGAAACTCCTTAAGAGAATAGATGCAGAGGCAGAGAGTAGGCTTTTACATGAACAAAGCCAACAATCTTAAATAACGCCTAACACCCTCTCTCAACGGTGATAAAATGCCCTGCACAGTCATAGTCGGAGCCTTCTGGGGAGACGAAGGCAAAGGAAAAATAATTTCTTACCTAGCTCTCAAAGACAAAATAGACTTCTGTGTCAGAACAGGCTCGGTTAACGCTACCCACACCGTTTGGATTGGAAGTAAGCGCTACGCACTACACATGATTCCAGCAGCCTTCATATACGAAAAATGCCATTTACTGATTGCAGCTGGAGCCAACATTCACGTGGCCAAATTCCTCGAAGAAGTTGAGCTGACAAATGTTAAAGACCGCGTAGGCATAGATCACCAAGCCTCAATAATTGAAGAAAAGCATTCAGTACAAGACAAAACCAGCACTCATTTGAAAGGAATAGGCACCACCGGGTGGGGAGTAGGCCCCGCCGTCGAGGAGCGCGTGCGAAGAACAGCCAAAGTAGCAAAGGAAATCCCAGAACTGCAGCCATACCTGGCGGATGTTGCAACTGAAATAAATAATGCAATAGATGTTGACAAGAAAGTCTTGTTGGAAGGAACGCAGGGGTTCCTGCTTTCGCTTTATCACGGAACGTACCCCTACGTGACAGGCAGAGATACCGGCGCTGCGGCCATATGTTCCGAAGCGGGCGTGGGGCCCACAAGGGTTGATGATGTCCTGATAGTGTTTAAATCGTTCATAACTCGCGTAGGTGGCGGACCGCTTCCCAGAGAAATTACCAAAGAAGAGGCCATAAAAAGAGGATGGTTCGAAATAGCATCTGGGACTGGTCGTGATAGGCGTTCGGCGCCCTTCAGCCTTGAACTTGCCAAGAAGACCGCGAAAATCAACGGTGCAACCCAGGCGGCGCTAACAAAACTTGATAGTTTATTCCCAATCTGCCGGGGTGCCAGAACTTTTGACGTACTCCCGCAAGAGGCGAAGAATTTCATTAGAGAGATTGAAACAGAGACAGGAATTCCAGTTGTGCTAATAGGCACAGGACCCGAAGCCCTAGACATAGTTGACAGAAGACGCGCGCGCTAATTGATAAAAGCTCTAGAAAAATGATTACCTTCTGAAATGATATTGGAATAGATTATTATCCGTCGCTTTGATAACCTTCAAACGATGGAAACCGCAAGAGGCTTGAAACAGTGACTTTGGCTAGAAATAAAATCTTTAAGCTGGTCTCCCCCCTCGAAATGTTAAGCAGAGACTTGAAGCTGATTTATCTCTCCAACCTAGTAGGTTCTTTCGGAGACGGTCTTTACGCCTACATAATGCCTTACTACATAATAGAAGTACTCAAAGCCGGTCCTGTGGAAATAGGAATACTTTACGCCATAATGGGCTTGTCGGCATCGTTAACTTTGTTTATGGCTGGAATGCTTGCAGATAGATACGACCGCAAGAAAATCATGATTGCTGGCTGGATTGTTTGGTTGCCTGCACCATTAATTTTCTCTCTTGCCAAGAATTGGTTTCAAATGCTGCCCGGGATGATTCTATGGGGCGTCTGGCTTGGCGGACCAACAGGCACTGCGTACATTGTTACCAAAGCGGATAAAGACAAGATGACCTCGACTTTCACAACAATTTCCTCCTCATTTTCTCTTGGCTATATTTTTTCTCCCGCCTTAGGCGGTTACTTAGCTGGAACAACGGGCATGCGAATTGTCTTCTATTTGGCCTTTGCTCTTTATGGTTTGGCCAGTCTTCTACTTTGCTTTATTAGAAGCCAGTATGCAAGAAAACACGCAGAGCTGACGCCAGAGAAACGTAGCTCCATTCTAGAGCTTTTGAAAACGAGAAAGCTTCTTATGCTTTCTGCTTTCCTAGGTTCGACCATGTTCATTGTGTTATTTTTCCGCCCTTTCATCCCAACGTTTCTTGCAGATGTCTATCATTATGGCGGTTTTGAAATAGGCTTTTTTGGCTCTGTTTCCTTCTTTGGTTCAGCAGTCTTGGGCGTCTTACTAGGCAGGTTCGGAGACAAGACGAGGAAATCCTATGCCCTTGCCACCGCTTTAGCTTTATGCAGCCTTTCGCTAATTCTTCTTCTGGCGTCTGGCGATTTGCCAATCCTTGCGCTGACCCATTTTCTACTTGGGTCTTCATACTTGACTTGGCCTTTGATGAGCGCTATCATCGGGCCTCTTGCTCCAGAATTCATTAGGGCGTTTTGGATCGCTATACCTCAAACAGTGGGCATGTTCAGCTCTGTTGTGGCGCCTTACATCGGCGGGGTCCTCTATGAAGCGTCACCTTATTACCCGTTAGTTGCTGGAATGGTGGTATCGCTTTTTCTTGCGTTTTTGGCTTTTGCAAAATCTTTTGATGATTAACGCAAAACTTGTTTGCGCGCACTGAAAATCAAGTTGTGACTGCACATTGACAGTTACAAACCCTTATAAGGAGAAAGACGGGGTACATTTGGTGCAGAAAATGGCGCACTATGGGATAATTGTTTGATTTTAGTTGAAAAGGTGAAATAAGATGGGCGAAATCGGTGAGCGGCACATCAAGTCTTCATCAGCTTTCATAATTTTAGTGTTTGCAGCTGGATTACTGGTCGGAGGAATAGTTAGTTTCTACATCAATCTTCAAGAAATTGAAAGTTTGAAAGACGAGGTTGCAGTTTTGGAAAATCAGGTATCTAAGCTGTGGGGTTTCCAAAATGTTACTGTTCAAAACATCACGCTCTACCAGAATAGCACAGCTCTTTCAGAATTATACAAAAGCGTGAGAGATTCAGTTGTTTTGATCCGTGGAACAACCAGTGAGGGAACCGTTCAAGGCTCCGGGTTCGTTTACAACTTCTCAAAGAGAATGGTAGTAATAACGAATAACCACGTTGTTTATGGTACAACAAGCTTAAGCATTACTTTCTCAAACGGAAACGGGTATGCCGCTGCCGTGCTTGGAACGGACCCCTACGCAGATTTGGCGGTTCTATCGGCTAACAACGTTCCTGAACATGAGTTCAAACCCCTTGAAATCGTAGGCTCCTCAACGCTTACAGTAGGCGACCCAGTAATAGCCATTGGAAATCCCTATGGATTGGTTGGCTCAATGACTACAGGCGTAATAAGCGCACTTGGAAGAACCCTCAGCGAAGAATATATTGGAAGTTACACGATAGCCAATATTATACAAACAAGCACGCCCATAAATCCAGGTAACTCTGGCGGCCCGTTGCTAAACTACTACGGCAAGATTATAGGAGTGACGACAGCCATAGTTGCTGACTCTCAAGGTTTAGGCTTCGCTATTCCATCAAACACAATACTTAGGGAAATAGCTGATCTGGTGACAAATGGTAAGTACGACGGGCATTCTTATCTTGGTGTTGCAGGTGCAGACATGACCTATGAGATGGCACAGGAACTAGGCATAAGTGTCACATATGGCTGGAGAATCGCCGAAATCGTGAAGGGAGGGCCTTCAGAAAACAAATTGCAGGTTAATGACGTAGTAATTGCAATGAACGGAACGGCCATCAAAAACGGCGATAACCTTGCAAGCTATCTTGAAGAAAAAACTTTGCCGAAAGAAAGTCTAACCTTGACAGTTGTAAGGAAAAACTCGACATTGGACATACTAGTGATCCTAGGTACAAGACCTCCACCATAGTCTGAGCAAGGATTGAAATTCTTTTTCACATTTATCTGGGATGATTCAACGTGCCGCTCCTCTTAGAAATCGTCTGGTCGTTTAGCATCCGATAAGGTATTAACGATTGGGACTTGGCAAAGCGAGGCTTTTGGGATATATCGATTTTCGATATATGTCGGGTTTCAAAATAAGAAATATATTGAATCTTACGATGTAATATGTATCCAAGTAATACAAACAAACAGTTCAACACAACTACAGGTGGAATATGTGAAACAGACTTTTACGTCGAATTGGTACGTGAACAAAGTTTATTTTCCTTCCGTGTCCAAGACTGAGGCAACCCAGTCTATTGAGAAGAGATCAGACCTGTGCTCAGCTCAGATCGAGATTAGTGAGAGAAACTTCGCCTCAAAGGGCGTCAACATGCACAGACAAGTGTTTGAAGAGCTTTTACTTGAAGCCATAGATGAAGGACTTTCTTCCTTAGGCACCTCAACGAAACAGGCGCTTTATCTCCATTTAGAAAGAAATTTCAAGATAAGTAGGGAGGACATTCCTGAGGAAATAGAGGAATTTACAAAAGCCATCGAAGAGATCTTTGGGACTGGAGCCAAATTGCTCGAGATTCAGATAATGAAAAGGCTATGCGAAAGAATTGGACGTTTCAAATACTTTCCACAACAAGAAGATATAGTATTCACTGAATACATCGAGGCCTTACGCCAAGCTTTCAACGGTGCTTTTTAGCTTCATAATCTCTATGTGAAATGGAATTTTGGTCATGTGTTGAACAGTTCCTTGCCTGCGGTTTTCCTGTGCCTCTTCACTTCGAAGTTGTTTTCAATGTTGAATTTGTTGATGCTTTAGCTTAGTTAGCCATGTGGAAGATTGAATTTTCTGGTATGTTCTTATATGCTTTTTTATGCTTATGATAAGCCTAAATCTTTATATTTGCGTTTACGTTTTATTAAGTCTCAAGATATGTCGTAAAAAAGACATGTCGTACACCTGTTGAACAAAAATACAAAAGGATGGATCTATGATGGTGATCAGCACAAAAGAAGTTCAAGTCAAATTGACCAAAGGTCTTCTAGAAATGATAGTTTTGCAGTTCTTAACTTCAGAGCCCATGCATGGCTACCAGATAATCACAAAGATACGTAAAACCTTTGGAGTGTATTTTGGACCAAGCACTATTTATCCACTTTTAAGTGCGTTGGAGAAGAAGAAATATATGAAAAGTGAATGGGACATGAGCAGTGAACGGCCAAGGAAAGTGTATAAGCTGACAAAAGAAGGACAGAACCTGCTAAACCTCACAGAAGACTCGCTGAGCTTCATATGTAGAAAAATAGGCGCAACTGTCACATCCCAAGTCGGTCTAGAAAGCGAGAACACTCAATCAGCTATGCGACCTATCTTAAAGAAGACCAGTCCAATTCCATCCTTTGCAAGGTAATTTCCTTTCAGCCACAATAGTGTCAATATTGGCCACAGAGAGTCAGAAGCAACTAAGAGGCGGAAAGAGGTAAGCCGCGAAGTCTGTGGCATCACTGGAGGTTCAATTCGAAGCTTATTGGAACTTTTTCTCCCCATGATTGTCTTAGGGGGCATATTTTCTGCGCGATTTGGAAGACAGAGTTGGCTTTCTTTCGCTCCCATTCACTGTCCTTTTGTAGTTTGACTTTCATGTTAAAATGTACGTTTGTGAAAATCAGTTTCTCAACTCCTTCCGCATTCATCTTTACAGTTGCTTTGGTTTCAAGATTTTTGAGATTTAACTTAGAGTTTCTTGCAATCAAAAGAAACAATGTGTTAATGCATGATGCCAATGATGCGGCAAAAATTTCTTCTGGGACACAGTAACCCTCCTTTCCTCCAAACTCCGGAGGAGGGCTCACCGTTGCAATATGTTTGCCCTTTATCATCACATCGCATTCAGTTTCGCCTTTCCATTTAGCAATGCCTTCAAAAACAAATTCCGGCATAGAACAAAACTTGGCATTTCTTTTTCTTAAATTTTTCCTTTTTGTGTCACACGTCGGAAAGAACCGAGAGATCGAGTTTACTGTGAAAAGAAGGGGCTCGGAGGGTACAGTATGACAATGAAGGTTATTATTACCGAAAGGTAATGTTTATATATTACTTAATGGTAATTACTTTACGGTAATAAAAGGACGACGAGGCTGAGATCGTATGATGTTGAAGTTGCAGTTGGTGCGAGATGGAGAAATACTGTTTGAAATGCCGCTTTTGTGCAAAGATTGGATCAGAGAAGAGTTGGAAAATGAGTTTAAGACTGCCGAGGAGGATTTTCAAAGATTCTCCAAGATCTTTGATGCTTTGTCTCATGAGACCCGGTTAAGAATGATGGGACGCTTGATAGCTGAGGAGAATCGTACGATGAGCTTTGCAGATTTTATGCATGATTTGGATTTGAATCCGAAGATCGTCTGGGAGAACTCGAAAAAGCTAACAGAGGGAGGGCTATTAAAGAAGACTGGCAGAGGAAAATACAGCTGCTCAGAGTTTGGACAGACCACGTTTATGATGGTCAGCCTCGTCTTACGTCGTTTGATAGAATCGCTGGAAGAAGCGGAAATTTTGGAGGGAGGTGAAAAATAGTGACATCCGACGGTGATTTTGACGAAATATTTGGAGACTTAGAAATCTTTAACAGGAAATTTATGAAAAAATTTCAGATTGACCTTGATGAGATCATGAGGAAAATTGAAAATGGAGAAATGAAAGGCTCGTGGAAGATTACGCGAATTGACGAACCTGGAGCAGATGGATACGTGATTCACGGCCGGATTGGTTCAGATGATTCAGCAGATCCAATTGAACCGCTAAAACCGCTGAAAAGGCGACCATTACCAGAGAAGCCTTTTGACATTCCAAGAGCTGGTTTGGAGGAGAAACGTGAGCCACTGGTAGATGTCTTTGAGGACGAGAATACCATAAGGATCTACGTCGAAATGCCAGGAGAAGAAAAAGAAAATATGGAATTGAATCTGACTGAGGGCAATGTTGAGGTTAAAGGTAAGAACTTTCACAAAATAGTGGAGTTACCTAAGAGAAACATCACTACAGGTATTATGTCATCAAAATACAAGAACGGCGTGCTCGAGATAACTATCCAAAAGAAAGAAAACCCTTTCAGAGAGTTTGCAGACAAAGAGAAGATGGTTTAGTTTGGCCAAGTGCTTTTCAAAGAGCATATAGCTGGCCACATTCAGGACACCACAAGATACGGAAGTCGTGCCAAGCGCGTTTCTGTAACCATGCATGAGATTGAACTCGACCTAGTGCGCGCGCTAGAAACACTGGTGGCTCAAAAAGAAAGAGCTGTGATGAAGTTTCAGAACTTTTGTATCACGATTCAGCGTGTAAACCTAAAAATTAACCCCCAACTTTAGCTTTTAGAAATAATTATCAGAAATAAGTATCTTTCAGAAGCAAGTATCTTATAATCCAATGCACTGAAATAAAACGGAGAATATGCAAACCACAAACATTCTAAATCTTCTAAGAGAAAAAGAAATTAAACTGCAAAGAGAAATAACGAAGGCAATAACGTCAATTGCAGAAGTTAAGTCCTTATCAAGAGAATTGATTAAGTCCCGTTATGACGACGCATACAAGGGTGTAAGACGATATTTTGGGTTAACCAAGGCTTCTAACTCTGAATCTAATTTTGTCGCAAAGGAAGAGGCAGGTGAGAACAAGAAGACTGATGAAAAAACAAATAGTCAAAACTTTACCTGTTCAAACCCGAAGTGTGAGAGGACTTTTGCCAGTCCAATAACTGTTCAGAATTTAACTCAACCAGATAGACCTACATATTATGCCTGTCCTTACTGCCTAGCCGAAATAGGAGAAACTTCTGAAAATCTACTGGAAACGAATGGAACAAAAAGAAGTGAACCTGAACGATCGAAAACTCAGTCTATGGAAGCGGAACCAGCCCAAGAGCCTTCTTCACAGAAGTGTGCTTATCATTTCGGATATTTGAGTAAACGTTCGAAAGAGGAGAAAATACCTGACGAATGCATGGTTTGTGAGAAGTTAATAGATTGTATGGCTAACTTAAATAAGCGCAGCGAAAATGACCTTGTATTAGCTACGTAACTGGAAAGTTGCCAAATTTATGAAAAAGCTAGCGCGCGCTAGTATTCTGAAAAACATACACCACTCTGCTTGAGATAAATAAAAACTGAACGTTATTCTTCTTTCTCTCCTAATGCACTTGCTAGTACCCATACCCAAAAGGGTCCGGGTCCGTTAGTGGGGCTGCCCGGATTTGAACCGGGGTCCTTCCCGCACAAAGCGCAAGGCATTGCACTTAGAGAGCCCAAGTCTCCAAGCCTAGACCAAGCTAGCCGACAGCCCCTCCAGC
>CAZDZM010000033.1:0-14915 GCA_964509945.1 uncultured Candidatus Bathyarchaeia archaeon | reverse complement strand
AAAAAGTGCTTGCTGCCTTAGCCCAGACCCTGCATGTTCCCTCGATGCTGACCATGCAAGCACCGACAGGCTTCTGAGGAGTGCAGGCTTTCATAAAAAGTGGGCATCCAGTGGGCTTTGTCTTGCCGATGATCACCAGGTGGCACTTGCAGCCAGGTTGCAGGTCAACGCCTTCTTCAACCGTCACCGCATACTTCGAATGCGCATCGTAATCAGCGTACTTTTTCCTCAGCATAAGTTTGGAAGAAGGAATAGTGCCGAGTCCTCGCCACTTGCCATCTTCAACGTCAAAGATCTTTTGCATAAGCTCCTGCGCCTTAGTGTTGCCTTCCCAACGCACGGCCCGCGTGTATTCGTTTTCCAAGATTGGTTTACCTTTACTCAACTGTTTGACAAGCATGTACACCGCGACAAGAACATCTAAGGGTTCAAAGCCTGCCACGACTATTGGCATTCCATATGTCTTTGGGAAAACTTCGTAGGGTCTAAGGCCTATGATTGTGCTGACATGACCTGGCGCGATGAGCCCATTTAGGCTTAGATCCTTCATTTCCGCGAGCATTTTCATGGCTGGCGGGATTAAGCGATGCGAAATTAGAAAACCGAGGTTCTTAGGTGGCTTATGTGCGATTTCAGCGGCCGTGGAAGGTGCTGTTGTTTCAAAACCTATTGCAAAAAAAACAAACTCTTTGTTCTGTTCTTTTTGAGCCATCCTGACAGCGTCAGTGACGCTGTAAACGATTCGAACGTCCGCGCCTCGGGCTTTGGCGTCCAAAAGCGACATTTTTGAGCTCGGGACGCGCAGAACATCGCCGAAGCATGTAACTACAATTCCCTTTAGTGCTACCTGGACAGCCTCATCAATTTCGGAAGCGGGTACTATGCAAACTGGGCAGCCTGGTCCTGAAATGACTTCAACGTTCGTGGGCAAAAGGCTGCGTATGCCATAATGTGTAATTGTCCATTCATGTGTGCCGCAGACATGGCAGATTTTGACAGTTTCTTTTTTCGGTACAAGTTCGCGAATCTTTTCTGCTATTTGTTTAGCCAATTTCGGATCTCTAAACCTTAATTTTCCAGCCATCTGTCTGTCAACTTGTCTTTTTCCGGTTTTCAGCGTCTGCTGAAAGGATTTCGTTCCACAAGTCTATGGTTTCTTGGGCCTCTTTTTCATCCACAACTTGAATTGCATAGCCCGCATGAACCAGAACATAGTCACCTATCTTTATGTCTAAAAGCGAGACATTGACCTCTCTTAAGATGCCTTCTCCAAAATCCACTTGGGCTTTGTCTTTTTTTATGCTCATTACCCGCGCTGGAATAGCTAAGCACATTCCTATCAGTAGGGTAACCAAAACTACATCGGGGATAAATCGGTTATGGTGTGAAGTTGAAAATTCCACCTACAACAGTCTGACCAAAAGATAACCCACCGTCGCCTGGTGGAATAGTTTTGTGGACTACAAACTTTAGGTTACCCGCTTCCACGATTTTACGCATGGATAGAGCCAGTATTTCGTTGCACGCGACTCCTCCTGAAAAGCCGATGGTTTTGATTTTGTTTTCCTCGGCTTTTTCGATGGCCAAGCAGGCTAAGCCCTTGGCTATGTACATATGGGCTGATTGCGCTAAGTCTGCCTTTGAATGTTTGTTTCTGTTTTCAAATATCTCCAAAAGCATTTGCGTTGTGTCTAATATGTTAGTTTTTATTATGGGTTGTAGCTTCAGCATGTCTCTGCCTTTCATCGCAGTTGACTCGAGTTTCACAGCTGGTTCTCCTTCATAAGTGCGTTCATGGCACACGTCCAAAACGGACGCAACAGCGTCCAAAACTCTTCCACAACTTGTAGTTTCAATAATATTCTTGCTTTTTTCAAGCTGATGGAGAATTATTTGTGCTTCTTTTTCGCCGTGGGAGAGATTTTGTTTGTTCTGCATGAGCCAATGTTCTACGTCTACTTTTTTATGAAGTATTCCTGCGGCCATTCGTATTGGGTATCTAGTAGCTAAGTCTCCGCCAATCAGAGGTTGTTTCTCAAGGTGCGCTAACCTTTTGAAGCCGGACGATTCACGCGTGCAGAGTAAAATTTCTCCGCCCCATGCTTCGCCGTCGGAGCCATATCCGTAGCCGTCACAACATACGCCCACCATCTCATTTTCAGTGTGTTCCGCCATTAATCCTGCGACGTGCGCATGATGGTGTTGCACCTGGATTAGTTGCCAATTATTATCTTCCGCTAGGTCACGCGCAAGTCTTGTCGTTGTGAATTTGGGGTGCAAATCACACGAGATTGCTTCTACGTTGCTGTTGGTTAGACGAATTAGGTGTTTTGTGGCGTCTTCAAGAAAGTTTTTTGTTTCAACGTTTTCCACGTCACCTATGTGCTGGGAAATGAACGCTTTGTTTCCAAGGAGGATGCACGCAGTATTATTAAGCTCCCCGCCCAGACCTACCACACAATGCTTCGCCTTTTCCTTCAGCATTATCGGTGCGGGTGCGTAGCCTCTTGAGCGTCTTATAAAAGCTGAGTGCCCCTTGCGGATGCGGATTACCGAGTCGTCGCATCTGTAGGCTATTTGCCGATTGTGAAATAGGAAATAATCAGCCGTGTCACCCAGCGTTTTCAATGCTTCTCTGTTTTCCTTGATTATGGGCTGGTTGGGCGGGTTTGCGCTCGTCATTACGAACGTTGAGTCGCGCACCTTGTCGAAGAGCATATAATGTAGGCCTGTGTAGGGCAACATGACGCCGACATTATGCAATCTTGGCGCAACCAACCCTGAAAGGTAATAGTCCTCATTTTTGTTCAGTAGGACTATGGGGCGCATGTAGGAAGTTAGAAGTTCTTCTTCTTTCTTGCTTACTCCAGCGAAGGTTTTGATGGCTTCTAGGCTTCGCGCCATAATTGCGAAGGGCTTCTGGCTTCTATGCTTGACTTCTCTAAGTCTGGATAACGGCTCATCTTTCGTTGTGGATGTTGCAACGTGGAACCCACCGTAACCCTTAATAGCAACTATAGAGCCTTCTGAGAGAAGTTTGCCCGCTTCCCGAACAGGATCCGGATGTTGAATTAATTCGCCTTTTCGCGTTGTCAAGTAGACTTTTGGGCCGCATTTTGGACAAGCTACTGTTTGGGCGTGAAAGCGCCTGTTCAAGGGGTCTCTGTACTCTTTCTGGCAGAAGCTACACATTGGAAACTCTCGCATAGTCGTGTTTTTGCGGTCATAGGGGAGTCTTTCGATAATAGTGAATCTCGGACCGCAGTCAGTGCAAGTAATAAAGAAGTAATCATGTCTTGGGTCTTTCGGGTCTCTAAGCTCCTTCAAGCATTCGCTACATAAGGCTATGTCTGGCGGTATAATCGACCCGGAAAGTTCAGCTTCTTCGGAGCTTTTGTAAATTGTGAATTTTTCATGTTCGTCCTTGCCCGCAAGTTTTGTTATGGTAATGTCATGGATTTGAGCTAGAGGCGGTTTTCTCTCCCTCAAATCTTCCATAAAGTTTTGGATATCTTTCTCTTCGCCTTCTAAGAGTATTTCTACTCCCGCATCGCCTCTGTTTCTCACGTACCCTTTTAAATTGTTTTTCACGGCCATGCGGTATATGAAGGGGCGAAAACCTACACCTTGAACTATGCCAGTACCGTTGATCTTAACTCGCAATGATTCCCATCTCTCATTTCAGAAACTGAATATGTCTCTTATACATTTCGAAGGCCGTCACAACTTTCTTTCATCCATGCAGGTGAGTCGGTGTCTCAGGCTTATAGTGTCTTTCTTTCCTCTTCTTGAAGTACTCTTCTGAGAACCTTGCCAACTGAGCTAGTCGGCAATTCTTTTCTAAATTCAACTTCTCTTATAGCTTTGTAGGGGGCAACTTTTTCTTTTACAAATTCTATAATTTCCGCCTCTGTTGCATTCGTTCTCTCTTTCAGCACTACAAAGGCTTTGGGAATTTGGCCTACAATAGGGTCAGGTTTGCCTATAACCGCGCACAGTTTTACGGCTGGGTGTTCATAGAGCACGTCTTCAATTTCCCTCGGGTAAACGCTGTAGTCCTTGTATTTGATTAGGTCCTTTTTTCTGTCTGTTATATAGAAGTATCTGTCTTCGTCCATTTTTCCAATGTCACCTGTATAAAGCCACCCATTTTGGAGGACATTGGCTGTTTCTTCAGGTTTTTTCCAATAGCCTTCCATTATCTGGGGACCTTTAACTGCAAGCTCTCCTGTCTCCCCGGGTTTTAGCTCCGTCTTTCCTGTTTCTATGTCGAAGATTTTGGCGTCAGTATTGGGTAAAGGTAAGCCTATAGAGCCTACTTTCACGGTCTTCATTGTTTTATCAGGTGGGTTACAGTGGGTAACTGGCGAGGCTTCCGTTAATCCGTAGCCTTCTACAAGGGCGCCACCTGTTACTTCCATGAACTTTTTCTGAATCTGCGGCGGAAGCGGAGATGCGCCAGATATGCATACACGGATGGATTTGAGGTTATATTTACCTAATTCTGGGTTAGACACCAGCATTGCGTACATTGTGGGGACTCCGCAGAAAACTGTCACTTTATGTTTTTGGATGCCTTCAAGCACGGTTTTTGGGTCGAAGCGTGGAAGCATGATCATTTTTCCACCCAGATAGATGGGCACGTTCATGCTTGTGGTCATGCCATAAATGTGAAAAAGCGGCAATACTGTTAGAAAAGTCTCTTCAGCCTCTTCGCCCATTATCCACTTGGCAAACACAACAGCGTTTGAAACAAGATTCCTGTGCGTTAACATGGCGCCTTTGGCTGTTCCAGTGGTTCCCCCCGTATATTGAAGAATAGCCAAATCTTTTCTTGGGTTAATAGTCACTCTAGGTGGGTTAGCCTCATGTTCAGTTAATAGGTCTTGGAAAAAATGGACGCTTGTTTCGTTTTCAGCAGCAGTGCTCGCTAAAGTCGGGGTCTTAGACAGATACTCGTCTTGGCTTGTTATTATCGCTCGTTTTAGTTTGGTTTTCTCCCAAATCTTTCTCACTATTGGATAAAGCAAGTCTAACGCGATTATCGTTTCAGCTTCTGAATCGTTTAGTTGATATTCCAATTCGCGTTCTTTATACAGTGGACTTATGGCTGTTAAGACCGCTCCAATTTTGATTGCACCGTAGTATACAATTACGAATTGCGGAATGTTGGGCAGAAAAATAGCCACCTTGTCGCCTTTTATTACGCCTAAGGCGACAAGCGCAGTGGCAAACTTGTCTGAAGCCAAGTTCAACTCTTTGTAAGTGATTTCTCTATCAAAATATAATATCGCCGTTTTTTTGGGGTATTTCTTAGCAGTCTTTTTAAGAAGTTCATAAAGCGGGACTTTAGGATACTCCACTTGCTGAGGAAGCTTGTCAGGCCAAAATTTGACCCAAGGCCCATCAGAAGTTCTTTCTTTACTCTTTTTTTCGGCGGACATAGTAGATCCTAATTATTAAAATAATAGGTGATAAAAGAAATAATAACACTTTTTATAAAACTTCGCTGATGAAAACAAGAATAGTATGGTGCGCTTGGATGAAGCTGATTAAACTGCTTAACTCTCCGAAGGCTTGATAAATGACCGTTGGTCAAATTAGCTTGTCCGAGGATCGTTCTGGATGGAAAGTTGGGATTTGATAATTGTCGGCGCTGGAGCAGCTGGCTTAGCGGCGGGAGTTTACGGGGTGCGAAGCGGGCTGAGAACTCTAATTTTAGAAGAAAAAATGGTTGGAGGAACCACTGCAGACGCTCCATTAATTGAAAATTACCTTGGTTTTGCAAGAATAAGCGGAACAGAATTGGCTGAAAAAATGGCGGCTCACTGCAGAAGCACAGGTGTGATAATCCACGAGTTTGAAAGCGTAGTCAATTTAGACCTTAAGAGTGACAAGAAAATTGTGAAGACGAACCGAGCTGTCTATGAAGCAAAGGCAATTATCATCGCCTCAGGGTCTCATTATCGTGAAATTGGAGTTCTTGGCGAAAAAGAATTTCGCGGAAGAGGCGTAAGCTGCTGCGGAATTTGTGATGGCCCGCTTTTCAAAGGCAGGCGAGTGTTAGTTGTTGGGGGCGGCAACTCAGCAGCCACTACGGCCCTATACCTTGCAGACTTGGCTTCGGAAGTTAAGATCGCTCATCGAAGAAACTCATTTCGTGCAGAGGAAGCTCTTGTGAAAGCTTTGACGGCTAAAAGGAACGTGCAAATATTGTGGAATATGGAAGTAAAAGAAATTAAAGGCGAAAAACTCGTTGACAGAGTGGTACTGTTTAACAACAAAACCAGAGAAACTGAAGAGTTGCCCGTTGACGGCGTTTTCGTAATAGTCGGCGAAGCGCCTAACAGTTATTCAGCTAAGGAAGCAGGCGTCGAAGTTGATGAAGACGGGTACATAAAAATCGACTTGTTTCAACGAACTAACATTCCAGGGGTTTATGCGGCTGGCGACGTCACGAATCACCCTGTTAAACAGGTTGGAACGGCAGTTGGGCAAGGTATAACAGCAGCGTTAGAAGCTTATGGTTTTATTAAAAAACCATATTATAAATGATAAAGAGAACCCAAAAATATTATATCATTGGAAGACCATCTTCAGAACTTCTAAGTGATGCTTGGCATATCTGTAACAAGCGGAAATTAGTGAGGGTTTGGGATGCGTCAAAATGGGTGAAAAGTGTATTGCTGCGGTAGACATTAATCAAGATTATTGCAGCCGATGTTCAATTTGTCATTCTGTCTGCCCTTATGAGGCGATAAAGCGCGACGTGGAGACGGGCAGAGTGGAAATAGATTTGCAGAAATGCCAAGTTTGTGGAATTTGCTACAGTGCATGTCCAGTTTTTGCAATAGAAATGGTTTATTATGACTATGACAGCCTGATAAAATATGTTGACTGTATGCGGGAAAAAGTTGATAGTGACACGCTTGTTTTGATGTGCCGTGGAAACTCCCCTTCAACATGTGAAATTGAAGAAATTCTGGCGAATCAAGGCTTAGGCATTAAAGATTATGTTCCGTTGCGTCTGCCATGCTCTGGGCGAGTCCCAACAGAATTCATTTTCAAAGTTTTGAGATCTGGCATAAAGAATGTAGTTTCAGTTCAATGTGAAGATACTTTCTGCCGATTTAAAGAAGGCACAAAGATTAATACCCGTAGATTTTTTTTGGGCAGAGCGGTGCTTGGACAGTTAGGGTTCAGAAATGACGCCTTAAGAGTTGTAAAATATTCTAGGAAAGTGGTTTATGAAACCGAAAAATGTGTGGGTTGCGACAAATGCGTGTTCATCTGTCCATACTACGCTATTGAGGCGGAGCCCTTCGCAACTCCGAAAATCCTTTATGACGATTGTATGGGCTGTGGAGCATGCGCCCTTGTTTGCCCGCATCACGCGATTCAGGTTAAGGGTTTTGAGTTTGAAAATGTTCTAAAACTCTATGGAGAAGCTGCCAAGAAGCTGAAGACAATAGACAAAGCACCCGTGATTTTGATGTTTTGTTGTCAATGGTCAGAGTTTTCGGCTTTGGATAACCCTGAAAGCATGCTCTTCAAGAGAAATGCTGTTGCTTTGGAGGTCCCATGTTTTAAGGCCCTTGACCCTGTGCAAGTGGTTAACGCTTTGCAGAACGGTTTTGACGGAGTTATGGCTGTTGTATGTTTCGCTGAAGATTGCAAACTTCAAGAAGGTAGAGATGCTGCGGAGAGAAACATGACCGTGCTAAAGGACGCTCTAAAGAAGATGAACTTGCTTGAGCGCTTCGAGCTTTTTGAGGCTTCACCGCGGTGTGTTGGTGACTTTAACAAGAAACTGGACGATTTTTTCAACAAAATTGCTGCCATGCCGCCTTTAAAAGCAGTGAAAGTGGAGGCTTAGGCAAATGTATAAAATCCTAGCCAATAAGGAGCTTGCTCCAAAAATCAAGCTGTTCGAAGTTTACGCTCCGGAAATGGCGGAGAAAGCTAAGCCTGGACAATTTATAATAGTGATTGTTGACGAAAAAGGCGAAAGGATACCGCTTACAATAGCTGAATATGACGCAAAAAGGGGAACATTAACATTTGCGTTTAACGAAGTTGGCAAGTCAACTAAGCAACTTGGGCTTCTGAAGGAAGGCGAGTGTGTATGGAACATTACGGGTCCTCTTGGTAACCCGTCAGAGATAAAGAATTTTGGGCGGGTTCTGTGTGTTGCTGGCGGAGTCATGATTGCACCAATGCTTTTGCAAGTCAAAGCCTTGCGTGAGGCTGGCAGTACAGTCGTCACGGTTATGGGTGCACGTACAAAGGATCTGCTTTTCTTCGAGAACGAAATGAAGGCTTCAAGTCACGAGTTTCATGTGGCGACTGATGATGGTTCTAAAGGTTACATGGGTTTAGATTTCTTGAAGGAAATCCTCGCGAAAGAGAAGTTTGATCGTTGTGTTGCCATGGGTCCGGTTGTCATGATGCAAAATGTGTGTGAAATCACAAAGCCCTTCGGAATTCCGACGGTTGTGACTTTGATGCCAATTATGGTTGACGGTATGGGAATGTGTGGCGTTTGCAGGGTTACGGTTGGCGGAAAGATGATGTTTGGTTGCGTTGACGGCCCAGAGTTTGATGGACACCAAGTGGATTTTGACGGGCTGATTAAGCGTCAGCGCATATTTCTGCCAGAGGAGCGGTTAAGCTCGCTTTTGTGGGAGCTTGGAGGTTGCAAGTGTGGCGGAAAGCAAGCCTAAGCCGAAACTTAAGAAAGAAGCTGTACCTATTCCTAAGCAGAAGCCAGAAGTTCGTAAGCGGAATTTTAACGAGGTTGCCTTGGGTTATACGGAGGAGCAAGCCCTAGAAGAGGCGAACCGTTGTTTGCAGTGTCCTAAGCCACAGTGTATTCAGGGTTGTCCGGTGGAAATTGAGATCCCAGCTTTTATCAAGTTGTTGCGGGAGAGGAAGTACGAAGAAGCAATAATGAAGATCAAGGATAAGAATAGTCTTCCAGCGATTTGTGGCCGTGTTTGTCCGCAGGAAGAACAGTGTCAGAAGTTCTGCGTTGTTGGGAAGGTCGGTGAGCCTGTTAGTATTGGCAGGTTAGAGA
Source organism: uncultured Candidatus Bathyarchaeia archaeon (assembly GCA_964509945.1). Lineage (GTDB taxonomy): Archaea > Thermoproteota > Bathyarchaeia > Bathyarchaeales > Bathycorpusculaceae > CAZDZM01. The sequence continues at coordinate 5,839 of CAZDZM010000033.1, read as the reverse complement.
GGTTTTTGGCTGATTGGGAAAGGGAGAGGAGTTTTGCAGTAACGGAAAAGACAAAGCATTCCGGTGGAAAGGTTGCCGTGATTGGTGCTGGCCCTGCTGGATTGACGACCGCAGCTGATTTAGCGAGGCTTGGGTATGACGTTGTGGTCTTTGAGGCTTTACATTTGCCTGGCGGTGTTTTGGTTTATGGTATTCCAGAGTTTCGTTTGCCAAAGAAGATAGTGCAGGCAGAGGTTGATTATATTAAACGGTTGGGCGCTGAAGTTAAACTTGGCTATCTTGTTGGTAGGACGTACACGATTCCCGAGTTGCTTAAGGAGAGGAATTATGACGCTGTTTTTATCGGCACCGGGGCCGGTTTACCTGCTTTTATGAATGTCCCGGGGGAGAATCTTGGTGGAATTTATTCTGCCAATGAGTTTTTGATTCGGGTTAATTTGATGAAGTCTTATGCGTTTCCGGAGTATGACACGCCGATAAGGATTGGAAGGCATGTAGTGGTCATTGGCGGCGGCAACGTTGCAATGGATTCTGCCCGTTCGGCTTTGCGCTTAGGCGCCGAGGAAGTTTGCATAGTTTATCGGCGTTCGAGGGAGGAGTTGCCGGCCAGGAAGGAGGAAGTTGAGAATGCTGAAGAGGAGGGCATTGTTTGCAAGTTTCTAGCTGCACCTACCAGGTTTATTGGCGATGAGAAGGGCTGGGTCAAGCAGATGGAGTGTATTTGCATGGAGCTTGGTAAACCGGATGAATCTGGTAGACGAAGACCTGTGCCTGTTAAGGGTTCAGAATTTGCGATGGACACTGATACGGTTATTATTGCGATTGGGCGTACGCCTAACCCTATTATTCAACGTACTACTGAAGGCTTAGAAGTTACAAAGTGGGGCACGATAGTGACAGATGAAAACGGCAAAACAAGCCTTGAAGGCGTTTATGCTGGTGGAGACATTGTGACAGGCGAAGCCACAGTCATCAGCGCTATGGGCGCCGGCAAAAAAGCAGCAAAAGCTATACACGAATACTTGATTAAAAAACAAAATTCCTTTTAGGGCGCGCGCTACGATAAGACAAATGTCATTGCTCCACGTGCGCTAATTGATTTAGCAAAGTTTACTTATGACTGAGTGTAAGGTCTATTATGGCTTTGAAGGATTATGTCAAAATGTAACCGTTACGGAAAGGATGTTCTTCTTCCTTTCAAATGTTCCTTTTGTGAAAGATTCTTTTGCTTTGAACATAAGCTCCCGGAAAATCACGATTGCCCAAATCAACCTGCGAGAGCTCCGCTAGGTCCTTTAAAGACAAAAACGCTTCCAGAAAGTGCAGCTTACTCCATGAAAAGCCAAAACGAAGTGTCGACTGAAAAGCCTAAGAGGCGTTCTATTTCTAAGGCAATAGTTGCTATCCTGTTAGTCGCTGTGTGCTTCATTGCTCTTATCTATTACTTCCCATACCTGATGACGCTTTTTTCAAGAGCTACTGAATACCTATATCCTATTCAGCAACCGACAACCACTCCATCTTTAGTCCCGACAACTTTGCCAACACCCATACCGACAAGCACTCCAACTGCTTCGCCCACGCCACCACCTCTTTACAAAGAACTTGTGGCATATGCTTTGTCTCTGATTAATGAAGATAGGACGAAGTTCGGCTTATCAAACGTAAGCTTAAGTAAAGTAAATTCTGCCCAGGTGCACGCCGATAACATGCTCAAATACCAGTTTTTCAGTCACTGGGATACAGACGGCTACAAACCTTATATGAGGTACACATTGGCAGGTGGCAAAGGCACAGTCGCAGAAAATATTGCATGGCAATACAGTTCAGGGTTTTTGGATGTCAAAGGGGCGATAAAGGATTTAGAGTGGAGAATGATGTATGACGATGAAGAGTCAGATTGGGGGCACAGATACAACATCTTGGATCCATTTCACAACAAAGTAAGCATAGGCGTCGCACATGACGACCGCAATTTATATTTAGTTCAAGATTTTGAAAATGACTACATTCACTGGTCAACTATTAACGTTTCTGAAAATGGCGATGTTTTGTTGAGTGGAAGCTTTCAAACAAATAATTTTTCGATACAATTAATCAGCGTGTATTATGATCAGCTATTAGAGTTGACACCTGAACAACTGAATGGGCCTCCATATGATGGCGCTTATACCCAAGGCACCTTCGTTGGTGCGGTATTGCCTCAAGGCTACCACGTACCTGAAGGCATCACAATAACAGCGCAGACTTTTTCCCAAAGAGATGGCGTTTTTGACATTAGCTTCGATTTGTCTGCAGCTTTCGATGCGAAGGATATAGGAATATACACGTTATATATTCAATCTATCCTAGGAAAAGAAATGATTTTGCTCACAAGCTATTCCATCTGGTATGATGGATAGTTTGGGTTTTATGGGGATTATATTCTAATGCAACCCAGCCCGCGCTCATTATGGTAACCTCTTTAAGTATAGCCGTATACATCACTGAAAGAAGGAGAATAGTTTTCAGATTGTTGCCCCAAGACATCATTAACTGGATGCAAAGCATCTCAATTCAGTACGGCTACTTCGGTATATTCCTAATTAGCTTTTTTGGTGCCGTATCAGTTTTTTTCCCGATACCGTACACGGTCGTCATATTCACCATTGGAGGAATCAAGGTTGGTGGTGTCTGGCTTTTTGAGCCAATGTGGGTTGCTGTTGCAGCAGGGATAGGTTCTGCTATAGGTGAATTTTCAGGATATTTGATCGGTTTCGGCAGCAGAAGAGCCATTGGCGAAAGGTACAAGAAAAAAATGGATTTTCTGATGAGAGTTTTCAAAAAGTTTGGCTCCATCGTGATTTTTCTATTCGCACTGACTCCTCTGCCTGACGACTTGCTTTTCATTCCATTAGGCGTCATGCGCTACAGGATCATTAAGGCTTTTGTCCCAGCTTTAATTGGAAAATTTTGCATGAATCTTATAATCGCATACAGTGGCCGGTTTTCAGTGCAAATCATTCGGGACATTTTTGGTGTTGAAAGCGACTGGATTTCCGCGGCAATAGGCATGGCCCTCGCGCTAGTTTTGTTGGTCATTGTGTTTATCATCATGTTCAAAGTTGATTGGGAAAAATATTTTGAAAAATATTTGGTTGAAGAGAAAAGTAAAGCGATCTGAGTCAAGACAGAAATGAGATTAAATGACCAAACGGAGAAGATTTAATCAGATATTATTCAATCAAAAGAATTGTACAGTTTTCTTTAAAAAGACGGTAAACTATAGTCTTCAGTGGCGGAAAACTTGAGGGTGATAGCTGACCTGCATATACATGGTCGTTATAGCCGTGCTACAAGCGAAAAAATGAGCATCGAAGAAATAGCTCGCTTTGCAAAAATGAAAGGTTTAAACCTTGTGGGCACGGGCGACTTCACCCATCCCAGATGGCTCGAAGAACTGAAGGAAACTCTAGTTCCTGAATCAGACGCTGGCTTGTATAAAGCTGTTGAAAATCCAGAATTGCCAGTACTTTTTATTATAACAACCGAAGTAAGTACAATCTTCAATTTCAATGATGAAGCTAAGAAGATTCACCATGTCATTTTAACGCCTAGTATCGAGACTGCTATTCAAATTAACGATAGGTTGCTAAACTATGGCGACTTGACGGCAGACGGTAGGCCTACGTTGAACATGGATGCACCACATTTAGTCGAAGAGATAATGTCTGTCTCAAGCGAGAACATGATATTTCCAGCGCACGCTTGGACACCATGGTTCAGCATCTTTGGAGCCTTCAGCGGCTTCAACAGCGTCGAAGAATGTTACCAAGACATGACAAAGCACATTTACGCTTTAGAAACCGGTCTCTCATCTGATCCTCCCATGAACTGGCGGTTGAGCAAGCTTGACAAGTTCGCACTTGTTTCGAACAGTGACAGTCACAGCTTTTGGCCTTGGCGTATTGGAAGGGAAGCCAATGTCTTCGAACTTGAAAAAATGAGTTACTACGAAGTTGCAGATGCCATACGCAACAGAGACAAGGCACGCTTTAAGTTTACGATAGAAACTGACCCGGCCTATGGAAAATACCATTGGACCGGTCACAGAAATTGCCATGTGTCCCTTTCTCCACGAGAGGCAATAAAGCTTGGAAATATTTGCCCAGTGTGCCGCAGAAAACTCACTAAAGGCGTCGAACAGCGCGTTGAGGAACTAGCTGACCGCGACGTAGGTTTTAAACCCGAAAATGCTATCGGATTCAAGCGTTTGCTTCCACTTTCTGAAATCATTGCTACAGTATTGAATACTGATTTTCCAGCAACCCAGAAAGTATGGGGCATCTACAATATGCTCATAGACAAATTCGGGGACGAATATACCGTGCTCATTGATGCTCCTGCAGAAGCGTTAAAAAACGTAGCTGACAAGAAAATCACCGAAGCCATAATCAATGTTCGAGAAGGTTCTGTTAAAGTTATACCTGGGTATGACGGAGTTTATGGAAAGCTTGTCTTGAGCATGGATGCTTCTGGAGAGAAACCTAGTAGTGGAAGAGTTCAACAATTGAATCTTGCTGACTTTATTAGTTGATGATTTTTTCGGGCGTGTAATGCGCAGCACCACGCCTTTTTTAGGCAATAAAACACAATGATTTTATCTTTTTTCTGCGTTAATCTCCTCTAAACTTAGAAGGGGAAAGCACTTGAGAGACGTTTTAACTGAGGTTGTTGACGCAGCCGCTCAAAAGTTTGGAGCAAAATACGCGGAGATTCGCGCACAGAAGCTTTACAAAACAATGCTTACGATTAAAGAGGGACGTGTTGAAGCGGCTAGACAAGGAATTGAAAATGGTGTAGCGTTAAGAGTGCTCATCAACGGCGCTTGGGGTTTCGCATCAGTCGGCACTTTGAATGTTGAAACATTAACCAATGCCCTTTCAGCCGCATGTAAAATGGCAAAAACCGCGAGTTTGAGACTTAAAACTCCGATACAACTCGTTGAAGCCAGAACTGTCGAGGACAAGATTCGGATTAAACCAAGAAAAGATCCTAAACGAATCTCCATAGAAGACAAGATAAAAACGACATTATCCATGAGTAACACCATCTTAAGCTACGATAAACGTGTCAAGAGCTGCACCATAGATTATTTGGACTTAACTGGAACAAACTGTTTTGTAAATAGCGAAGGCACCTGTATAGAGCAAGACAAACTCTACATTTGGTCAAGAATAACTGCCACTGCTGTCGAAGGGAGCATTTTTACTTTTAGTCGAGAAGAAGTAGGCTCCACATCTGGCTATGAAATATTTGATGTGGAAGCACCAGAAATTGTGGGTGAAAAAGTGTCGAAACGTGCGGTTGAACAATTGAAAGCAAAGCCGCCCAAAGGCGGAGCCTTCCCAGTGGTTCTTGGACCAAATGTGGTAGGCGTCTTTGTCCACGAAGCTTTCGGGCACTTGGCTGAAGCTGATCTAACATTATCTGGCAATGTGCTGGCAGATAAGCTAGGAAAGAAAATTGCTTCTGACTTAGTTACCTTTTATGATGATGGAACAATAGAAGGCGCTTTTGGCTCTTTCAAATATGATGATGAAGGTGTTCCAACACAGAAGACTTTGCTCGTAAAAGACGGCGTTGTTACTGGTTTGATGCATAACCGTGAAACCGCACAAAAATTCAATACGGAACCCACAGGTAACGCTAGAGCCGAAGATTTTCGGTTTGAACCAATCATACGCATGCGTAACACGTTCATTGCACAGAAAGATCATTCATTCGAGGAACTTGTCGAAGGCATAAAGTTTGGGTATTACTTCAAGAGTTTTAGAGGAGGACAAGCTAATTTAGACGG
>CAZDZM010000032.1:1430-15995 GCA_964509945.1 uncultured Candidatus Bathyarchaeia archaeon | reverse complement strand
ATCTAGGAAAGCTTTTGTGCAGATTAGGATGTTGTACAGAAAGGTGAAGATTAACAGTGGTATTAGCCATTGTGCCCTTGTTCTGCCATCCAAATATGCGCCAATCCCTACTTCAAAGAATGGCGCAAAATTTCCGACAAAGCTGAAAAGCGAGGCAGGTATGGAAATCCAAAAAGCAGCAAGCCATTGTGAAGATTGCAAGAAAACCAGCGGAACTCCTATCACGAATGAAAGTAAAACCAATACTGGCATAAAGTATATGTTCAACAAGAGCAGGCCGTCAATTTTCTCCTTAAACCCAAGATGGCTGCTTTTTAAAACCCTTAACGAATGCTTGAAGAAGCACTGCATGTGACCCTTAGCCCACCTGTATCTCTGTTTTCTATAAGCGTTCCAAGTTTCCACGGCTTCCTCATAACATTCCGCGTCACCAACATAGTGGACTTTGTAGCCTGCAAGGTAGATGCGAAAAGTTAGGTCGGTATCCTCTGCCAAAATGGATTCGTCCCAACCGCCTAACTTTTCTAGCAAGTTTCTCCTGAACCCACCAACTGTTCCGCCGAACTGAACAATCAGCCCCAAGCAATCACGCGCTTCTTGGTCAATACGGTATCCCCCTATTCTTTCTAACGCTACGAGCCTTGTCACAATGTTTTGGGGCTCATTCAAAACGATAACTCGTCCCTGAACCGCTCCAACTTTCGGATCAATGAATTCTTGCGCAAGTTTTTCTATGATGTCCCTTTGTGGAAAATAGTCCGCGTCGAAGCAAAGTAGGATTTCACCTGTCGAATGTTTGAATCCAACGTTTAAAGCTGAGGCTTTTCCCTTACCACCCTCTCCTTTGTTTACATGTACGACTTTGATGACACTACAAGTTTTCGAGTAATGCTCCGCTATGCTTCCTGTGTTATCTATTGAAGCATCATCCACAACTATTACTTGCACTTTATTTTTAGGATAAGTGAGCTCTGTCATTCTTTGTAATAGCCTTCCAATAACCTTTTCTTCATTGCGGGCTGGAATTAGAATCGATACTGTAGGTCGATAGGTCGCATCTGTGACTGCGCATCTCCTTTTATGCTTCTGAAAGTTTCTGAGAACGATTACTGTAAAAATATAGTGACGAGCAAGGTAGGCTACTATTAGAATTGTTAAGACCAAGAATATCGCTTCCAACGCTTCAATTATCAAGTCTTCTCCTCCGTTTGCTTGCTTGCGGATTAGCGAAGAACGCCAAACTTGTGGACCAGAAAGAAACGATCCAAGTGAGGTTCAAGATAGGATTAAGAACCATGTAAACAGCGTGGAAAAATTCTCCAAGATATTCAGCAGCTATAACCGCAAACAGGGAAAAAACGTAGTTCCAAAACAAACCGATGAGATTGCCCAAGAACAGTATGAATAACTTCTTTTCCAATGTTTCATTCAACAGAGAGGTGAGGAATCCAAAAAGAAAATTGAAAATTACAAGTATGACTGTGGCCTCTGTGGAGATCAACTGGAAAGATAAGATTATGCAAAAAGCAACTGCCGCTAAGAAAAACCCTAGGATTAAACATCTAAGTGCAAATGTTACAGGTTTCATTGATGCACCCTAGCTTTAACCTTTGGTTACAGCAATGAAACAATCTAATAGGTTGTTTAAGTCTTAAAGCTTACGCAATTATCCATTCGCCATCAGAAATCTAATTTTAGGCTTAAAGAAAAGTTTTCACTAGTCTATGAAGTGAGAACAACATTATCAATTACCTTGCATAGAACCTGGAATACCTCTTCTGTATTCAAATTGTCAGTGTCCAAGATTAAATTGAACGGGGTGAAATCTTCGCCTAGGTGGAAGCCGTAAAGTTTATTGTAGATTGCCTTTGTCTTTGCTTCTTTTTCCTTCAGTGTCTCTAGGGCTTCTTTAATACTTGTTCCATCTCTTTGAGCTATTCTTTCTGCTCTCTTTTCAAGAGAAGCTTCCAGCCATATCTTGAAACCCTTTTTTAGAAGCCAAGGCATTGTCCAGCTGTCTAAGACCACGTTTCCTTGCTGTGCTAATTCCAAAAGTTTTTCATCCACTGCCCCGTCAAATTTTGGGTCCTTACTCCTTTCTTCAAGAAAGCGCAATCCTTCACGGCTTTCCCACCATCCGCGTTCAACAGGTTTATATCCCTCTTTTATAGCCAAGACTTTCAGCGCGTCTCCGCCTGAATAGTATTTCAACCCATATTTTTCGGCAAGTTTTTTGGCCAATGTGCTTTTTCCTGTTCCAGCCATTCCGCATATGCAAACCACAATTTTCTTCTCGGTTTCGCATCGTGCTCTTGCTTTTTTAGCCATGGATTAATACCTCAAAATCTGCTATATTATTCTCGCACTCTGTTTTAGTGCTATTTTGAGGCAATTGTGGCAGAGGTGTCCTCCGTAGGGACGCCAAATCTTTCTTTTACTTCGGTTAAGCTTGCGCTTTTTCACTGTGGTAAGATGTGCTATTCCGCCTAGCGGTTTGCCACATATTGAACATGAAGACGTGGAAGTAGTTTTCATTTTGTAGCGAGATCGTTTTTCGCTGCTTGGTGGCTTTACGTCCATGCGCCTACGACTTCTTGTGCGTAAATGTGGCGCAGGCATTTTTCCCACTCCTATTCTATTGGCATTACTCCCAATAAACGGGATGAAAGGGTCCCAAAAAGCATGGAGCAGATAAAATACCACCAAAAGACGTTTATCGATGCAATGCCAGGAACATATGCTACAATATTTGCTCCGTAGAGGGGCGTTAATACAAACCACCAGACGAAAATGTAACTAAAAGAAAGCGCAAACAGGATAAGCTGGGGTTTAGCCATTTTTTTCTGCATGTTCAGTATCTGCGATTCTTTCTTTTTCAGTTTTTCCATAAGCTTCTTATCCTTTGTACGCATTGCAAGGGTTGTTTGGGAACGATATTCAGCAATCTCTTTCTGCATTGTTTTATATTCTTCCCAACCGACAAATCGGCTTACCAAAAGTCGGTTTATTAGGGTGTTGACTGTTGAAATAGTTATTGAAATGAGAATTATCGTAGCCGTGGCCAAAGGTATTTGAGAGATTTCTTCTATCATTGTATTTCCTCTATCACTGATATTCCCTAACTGCTTCTTGTTGTTTCCATTTCTTGTTAATAACCATTTTTGCTCGACGGTTTATTCTCCCAGTATCCGTCTAAAGGCTGGATACATTTCGGCTGCTCTCTCCCGCATCAGTAGCTCATAATACTGATAAATTATTCCAACAGAGAGTAGAATACCCGTTCCAGAACCGAAAACTCCTAAATAATCTGAAACACCAGCAATTAATCCTACGATTATTCCACCTAAAATTGTAACTGTGGGAATGTAGCGCTTGAGAATTGATTCAACAGCTTTTCCAGAGCGTCGATATCCAGGGATCTGCATGCCAGAGTCAACAAGCTGTCTAGCCACAGTTGAAGGCCCTAAGCCACCAACTTCAAGCCAAATGAGTGAAAAGACTGCGCAGAAAGCAATGAGAATCGCCAAATATCCCAAAGCTCTTAATGGTTGATTCATAACATTTTCGAGACTGTGCGGCGGTGTGACATAATAGACGAGACCTCCGACAGGATTTAGATTTCTTTGGCCTCCTTGTTCCACCCAGTTATATTGCCCTAAGAGGTCAAGCCAAAAGTTTTTTCCAGGTTCAGGTTGCCCATTCATACTCCAGAAGAGTTGCGAAAAGAAATAAACGTTTGCAAAAAGTGCAGATGCGAAAATTACTGGAAGGTTAGATACATATAACAGTTTTATTGGATACCTAGTTCGGAATCCTTTGTATCCCGCGTAGGCTAATGGCAACTCAACTCTCACACCTTCCATATAAATTATGACCAGAAAGGCTGAGATAGTAGCTATTAACCCAATTAGGGATGGGTATGCGCCCATTCCAACAATCCATGATGTCAGTGGTTCCTTACCAGTTAAAACTAGTGTTAGTGCCCCAACGAATAACCCTGTACCAGGGGAAAAGCATTGCCAGAAGATTTGTTGCGCAACACCAGCCATTATGAAGAGGCTGATTCCACTGCCAAGTCCCCAACCCTTTTGGACAAGCTCATCTAATAGCATTACAGTTATTCCAGATGCTAAAAGCTGCAGGAAGATTACTATAGCAGTTGTGCCTAGAAGGGTGCCATACATTCCGCTAATTATGTAAGCTGATGCTTGGATCCCTGTCAGTATTACGGAAAAAACTTTGCTTGCCACCGTGAATAAGCCTCTATCTTCTTGTCTAGACATGTCGCATTCTATTATTGCGGAGCCTATTAGAAGCTGCAGTATTAATCCAGCCGTGACTATGGGGCCTATTCCGAGTTCCATAAGGGTGCCGCGATTTGAAGCAAAAATTACTCTGAGAGCCCCAAGCCTTTCTTCCGCTGTCTTTGGAATTCCATAGAGAGGAACTTCAGACATTATCAAATAAATAATTAAAACAATAGCAGTCCAGAAAAGTTTCTCGGTGAACCTAACCTTGCGTTCTGGAGCCTTAATTTCCGGGATGATCCTTCCGACAGGTTTGAAAAGGCTTAGGAATCTACCGGCCATTGGCTAATCGTTACTCTCCCGGCTCTTGAGGTTCAGTCAAGATTTGTCCGCCTGCTTCTTTTATTTTCTCAGCTGCAGACTTTGAACAAGATGCTATGTTCACGATTAATGGCTTTGTAATTTTTCCGGTGCCGAGAAGTTTAGTGTAGCCAAGGCTTGACAGATCTACAAAAAATTTGCCTTTTTCCTTTTCCATGGAGAATTTCTTGGCTATCTCGTCGAGTTTTCCAACATTTATGATATTTGCTTTTTGCCTGAGGCTTTTTGGTGAAGTAAACCCTTTCTTGCCGAAATAGTCCGGTTCATATCTCATAACGTATGACCACTTGTGCTTGTGCCTTCCAGCCTTTCGGTTTGGCTTTGAACCTGTGTCTCTATGTTGACCCACTCTGCCGTATCCTTGGGTTCTTGAACCACGCTTTTTTCTAATCTTTCTAAGCTTATGCGGCATTTTCTTACCTGCCTGCTTTATCCATGGCTTTCTATTCAGCGGCACTTTTTAATCTAACTTCGAGCACGCCATTCTTATACGCAGTGCGCACAATGTTCGGAATCACTATTTTTGGAAGATTTAAACTTTTATAGTATCGGCGATCCTTAGCCTTAGCGGATAAGGTTAATTTCTGATCTTTGACATGAATTTTCAGAGTTTCTTTATTAAAGCCCGCAAGTTCGGCGACAACTATTACCCAGTCCTTTTCCTGCAGCACGTCAATCAGAGGTTTAGGCTCTTCCCATCCCATTTTGCCATGAATTCTTGGGAACCTGAGACTGCATGGGTATAATTGCCTCTTAGCTCCTAGGTTTTCGATTCGCAAAGCTCTAGAGGTATTTCTGTTTTCAATTTCATCTATGTTTCTTACAGTGTTTAACCACTTCGAATATTTCTTACTTCTCCGCCACTTCGTGCTCAATTTTGCTCCTCCTAGATACAAAGGCATTCAGAGAGTAACTATAAAACGTATCGCAAATAAAGATGACAAAATTTAAGATTTAGACCATTCGTTTTATAAGCTCGTTAATTTTTTCGCCTCTGTACCCAGTCTCGCCGCCCATTCTATAGCTTTTTTTGATTTTTCCCTTGAAGCCCTTGGTTGGTGGATGCAGCTTGAAAACTGGCTGTACGTTCGGCAATTTCCAATATTCGATCGCGCAACTAAAAACTGCTTCTGCAAGTTCTTCCAAGGATTTGTAGCTGGTTTTCTGTGCACATTCATCTGTCAACTTCTTGTTACCCGCGAGTTTTCCCTTCTTCTTTAATAGCATGCTTACAGTTTCTTTTGACGCTTCACCCCAAGTGATGAAGTTCTGCGCCGTTTTTAGCATCCCAAGAAAAGCTGGTCGATTATCGATTAGAGCAGCATGGTTGTTTCGTGTTAAATGAAGCATTTCAAGGGTTTCTCTAATTTCTCGTTTGGCGCTGATTGCACCACGAACTCTCACAACGACTATGCATCTTTGTTCATCTACTTTTTCAGTCAACTATTTCACCCAGTCTATTGGAGTTATAAGACTGTAGGTTTTCTTCAAGGCGTCAAAAACAGCGTAGGCAAAGGAAGGAATGGTTCTTGTTGAACCAAAACTTCTTGTCCAGCAGTCTTTTATGCCCGCAAGATCCAGAATTATTTTTGAAACCTCGCTCGCAACGAGGCCTAAGCCTCTTGGTCCTGGGACAATAAGCACTCTTACACTACCGCATTTTCCTTCCGCTTGAAAAGGCACTGAGTGAGTCTTGCCACAGCCACACTCCCAGCTTCCGCATCCCCGTTTCACGGGAACAATGTTTAGTCGGGCTGCTGCGGCAGCTTTTTCTATTGCTGTTCGAACTTGACTGGCTTTTCCAGATCCTAAACCTATGTAACCGTCTCTGTTTCCAACGGCAACTATGGCTTTAAATCTTGATTTTTCGCCAGCGTCTGTCTGCTTCTGAACTAGATTTATGTTTATGACTTCTTCCTGTAAATCAGGCAGTAGAGCGTCCACAATTTGGGGTTCATGAATTTTTAGACCACTCGTGAAGACTTCTTCAATAGATGTAATTCTGCCCTCTTGAATCATTTTTCCGAGGCGGGTTTTAGGAACCCATTCCTCCGAACGCGCGCGCGTCGCCACTTTTTTCTTGCTCATCAAGCCTTCTTGCCTCCACTCTTAAATGCGTTGATAATGTTCTTTTTGATCTCTGTAAAATGCGCCGGAAGCTTTTCTGGAGGAAGCTTTTGTTTCAGATATTTTGAAAACTTTGTTTGATAATTTTTAGGGTCGGATGCTAAATTTTTCGCATATTTTGCAATGTGCTCGCCCTTTATTCTCTCTCTATCTAGTTTCTCCTCGCTATGCGGAACAGCTACCTCAGCGTCTATAATCCCGTTTAAGACGGCAAAAACTCTTGAACTTCTGGATGGTGAATGTAGTCCCATATCCAGAATAGCTTCGTTTATACCTTTAGTCTTAGCTTTTAATCCGCAAAGGAGTCCAGTCAAATAGGCTGCTGGAATATTACTTCTGTGGGCTTTCCATCCATATTTCTTCGTGAGTTCTCTGCTGTGAGCTGAAACTAAAACTTTGTCCCCTTGGGGTTCTGCCACGATTATTTGGGCAATAGCGTTATTAAGCGTAGCGCGAGCTACAAGTCTGGGTTTTCCAGATAGCACTAAAGCTTTTCTTGCCTTATAGTCTGTTTTTCTCTCTCTTCTCCGCCGAAGAGGAACTCTGTAATGGGAGATTTTTGACATTAGCGTTTCCTCCAAAGGTCATGGGTCTTCAAGTAGCGTTCTAAATCGGCCATTGATACAAATCTTCCGCTGCTCGCCATCGTGTAAAGCCTTCGATAGGTACTCTCGGTTATAATTCTGCTTTCCTTCAGCTTGCGCAGTCTCTCCCTCAAAGCCCGAATCTTACTCATCCAAGTCTCTTTCTTAGAAATTCTCGCATGGCCCGTTCCGCTTTTGCTGCCAGGACCCTTCCTTCGTCCCTTCTTCTTCTTTTCGTGTATGAGCCTTGTTCTAGCGCGGCTTACACCTTTTTCCGGCATCGGTTTTATGACATCCTCATGGATTAATTTTCTAATTTCCTCTCGGGTTATCGCGGCTTCCACATCATCTATTCTTTCCGGATCTATCCACACGCGGTTTTGTCCTACCTTTAGTAATTGTGCCGCTAGACGCCTTTGGCTACTAAGATTGGTCATTGTTTACTGGTTCCTCCCTTTGTGCTAGTTTTAGTCTTTTTTCTTCCTCTTTTTGCCCCAGCCGCTTCTCTTGGCATTTTTTCTTCTGCTTTCTTTTCTTCTTTTTCAGCTGTTTCTTCTGCTTTTTTCTCCTCCGGCTCTGCTGCTTCCTTGATTTCCTTTAGATTTAAAATGAGGATTTTCTTTTTTCTTGCTTCCGTTAGGATACCTGTTTTTTTCTTTTTACTAACGGTGTGAGCTATGCGTATGGCTTGCGTTTTCGGATCGACTTTCTCAAGTTCGTCAGCATTGTGTACTAAGACTTCTCTGTATCCAGATGGATGAAGCCCTCTGGCAATTTTTGGTCCCTTGTATCCGACGCTTACGGTTGGCGGCCATCCTTTAATTTTTCTTCTCATCTTATTGTCTAGGCCACGTGGTCTGCGCCAATTTTCCTTCAAGCGTATGTATCGCCAACTTTCATGTCTAACAAAGCTTGGTTTCTTCTTTTTCACGTTCTCTCTTAATCTTAACGCTTTTTTCGGTGTAGTTGTTTTTCGTTCTGTCATTGCTCCGCTCCCTCGCCTTGTTCATACACATATATGCCGTCCAAGAAAACCCGTGGGTCTTTTTTCTTTACTTTGGTAGCCTGCTCAATGTTTGCGGCAGTCTGACTTACCTCTTCTACGTTTATGCCTTGAACAATTATGTCTTCGCTCTGGATTTTAACTTGAACGTCGCCAATTATCTTTGCTTTTCTCGATTTCCTCTCGCCGGTGAAATTTTCAATTAAAACTGTTTTATCTTTTACTTTGACCGAAATTGGAAAATGGGAGAAAACTATTTTGAGTTTATATAAAAAGCCCTTTCTAACTCCAGTAATCATATTTTGGATGTGAGAATAAATAGTGCCTACCAAAGAAGCTTCTTTTTTACGGGGCCACTCAGCCCAAACACGAATTATTTTTCCATTAATTTCAATCAATACGGGCGCAAAAGAGAAATCTCGTGTTAGCATTCCTTTGTTACCTTTGACTATGATTTTTCTCCCTTCAATGGTCACCTCCACATCGTCTGGGACTTGTATGAGCCTTGAGGTTTCTGCTGGGCGCATCATGAAACACCTTCTAATAAACGAATGCTAACAATCTGCCGCCCATATGCCTCTCTTGAGCCTCTTTATGGGCTAGCACGCCATTTGAAGTTGAAACAACCAGCAGACCTACATCCCTTGATGGCAAGAACTTTTTTTCCCACCCTTCAAATTGGTCAACTCTGATGGCAAATCGCGGTTTAATGGCGCCGCATTTGTTTATTCTTCCTAAGAGTTGAACCTTGAACTTTCCAGAGCGTCCGTCATCTATAAATTCAAACTCGCCGATGTAGCCGTTTAGTTGCATTATCCGCAGAACTCTGCCTAAAAGTTTAGAGGCTGGGCTGATCGTGCATTCGCGTTTATTGCGCATTTCGTTGTTCATGATTGTTGTCAAGCCATTTGCCAACGTGTCCATTACGTATTCCTCGCTACTCATATTTCTTGAACCCTAATTTTGGAGCTGCTTCTCTGAAACAATGCCTACACAAATATAAATTGTAGCGTCGAATGATAGGGCCATAGGAACCGCATCTTACGCAGGGTCGTGCTCCCTTGCCATACTTCCTCTCCTTTTTGGGTTTTAGCTTGGCCACACTGTCGCCCTCCACTTATGTGATTTCAACTCCCAGGATGTTTCTGGCAAACACCATTGATTCTTCTCGTGTTAAAATGTGGTTGGAACCGATTCTCGCTTTTCTCCGCTTCCGGTTCTTCACTCGATATCCGGGACGGGCTAGAGAGACGCATACATCCATTCCGAATATACCTATTTCTGGGTCATATTTTACGCCTGCAATTTCTATGTGCTCTTTTATTCCAAAAGCAAAATTGCCGTATTCGTCAAATGATGCCCTAGAGATTTTGTTATCGATTACTGGTAAGACTTTCTTCAGAAACTCAGTCGCTCTTTGCTTCCTTAAAGTTACAATACACGCTATCGGTTCATCTTTTCTGATTCCGAAATCTCTTATTGTTGTTTTGGCTTTTCTCTTACTTGGAGTCTGACCCGTTAACTCTCTCATGATCTTTGAAGCTTTTTCCAGTGGTTCGCCGGATTTTCCAACGCTGATGTTAACGACGACCTTTTCGACCTTCGGTTCAAGCATGGGCTGCTCTTCCCATTTTTTTCGGGTTGCATCTTCAGACAAGTGGAGTTTCCTCCAGCAGGGATATCAGAGGTTGAGTTTCACCTATTGCAAAAACGAAGTCTAAGGTTGTTTGATACTGGTTGTCTTTATCATCTTTTATTACAATGAGAGCGTTTCTGAGTTTCTTCCCTTCTGCTTTTTCAATTTCAATTATTTTACCATGTCTTCCGACGTTTTTTCCGCCAGTTATTATCGCAAAATTATTTTCCTTTATTTTTATGTGTGCAACAATTTGTCTTTCTGGAAGACTTGTTTTTAGCGTGTCAAATGTTTTGTAAACATCTTCCTGTGGATTTTTAGGGTCCACAACCTTCACCAGTCTATTCGAACCATCGTGAAGGTTAAGTTGTATGTGCCCATTTCTTACGATGGTCTTGTCTTCTATTCTGCACAGTTTGAAGCTTGTCTCTTCTTTACTGATTGGATGAACAACTAGACCCTTATGGGATGGTAGTATCCTAAAAAACTTGTTCAAGTCTGGTATAGAAATAACATCCATCAGACCTACAGGGAAATCGTCCCTTCGCCTGATTTTTCCGTCAACATAAACCTTTTCTTGAGAAAGTATCGTTTTAGCCTCTTTTTTGGTTTTAGCAACTCCAAGAATGTCACGGAGAACTATAGCCATGGGAAGACAGTTTTCAAGGGAGTGAGGCCCAGAGGAGGGTTTTGTAACCCATAAGAATTCTTTCCTGTGAATTGGCCAAGTTTTTGGCGCAGGTTTACGTTTTAGCCTTGCTGTTTTCCCTTTTTTGCCCAAGTTCATATTCCTCCTTTATTCTCTTTAGCAGGTTTACGTCTGGATCTTGTTTTTTTCATTTTTTCAGCCTTCCCTTTTTCCTCTTCAGTGGCTGGCTTTTTTGTTACTCTTTTCCTTCTTGTTCTCCGCTTCTTTTCTGGAAGCTTAGCTTCAACTGCCACTTCTTCTTCAACAGCCATTTCTTTTACCTTCAAGGGCTCCTCTGAAGGTTTCTCTAAAACCTCTTCCACTTTCTTAGGAGCCAGCTTTTTTCTTTCCAAAATTTTCTTCCGCCATCCATCGTCCAAATTCAGACTCTTAATCACAACTTTTGACGGGTGTAGCGAAACAAATATTGTGGTCCCGTCGACCTTTTCTCGAGTTAAGCCCTCAACGTAAATTCTGTATTTTTTCCTGTCTATGCGGGCGATTTTTCCTTCGAAGCCCTTGTGATCTCCTCGCATAATGCGAACTGTATCGCCTTTTCTGACAGGAAGAGTCTTCACTCCTTTGGATTTGCTTAGTTCTGGCAAAAGTGGAGCAGCCAAAAGCTTGTGGCGTAAGTGGTCACATGCTTGATAAAGCATTTTTCTCTGTTTTGTAGGCTTTTTTACCGGTTTTGCTGTTTGCACACGTTTTCACCTAAATTATTATGCTGGCGGCGCTTGCTATCCTTGGCCATCTTTCAGCGGCCTCCTTTGCTACTGGCCCGCGAATATCAGAACCTTTCATTTCTCCATCTGGAGTCACTATTACAGCAGCGTTGTCTTCAAATTGGACCCAGACGCCGTCGACTCTTCTGTAGGGCTTTCTTTGCCTCACAATAACTGCTTGGAAAATCTTTTTCCTCATGTCAGGCGTTCCATGTCTCACAGAAACAGTTACCCTATCACCTACAGTTGCGGATGGATAACGCCGTAACCGTCCCTTGTAACCCATAGCTTGGACTAGTCGTAGTTCTCTAGCTCCAGTATTGTCGGCGCATTTCAAGAGTGAACCGGCTAAGAGTCCTCTCGAGATTCTTTGCCCGTGTGCCAGCATGCCTTTAGCGACTAACGCCCTCTGTTTTGCTTTTGCCGCCATTCTTATTTCTCCTCCAGTTTTTCCACGACTACGAAAGAAACTGTTTTGCTTATTGGGCGGCATTCAGCTATTCTAACGCGTTCGCCTTCCTTCACATCTATGCATGGTGGATTATGGGATGGAATATGACTGTGTCTTCTCTCGTACCTTATGAACTTGGGAGAGTGCTGAAGGTATTCCCGTTCTACTATGACTGTTTTATCCATTTTTGTGCTTGTGACAACTCCTTCGAATACGCGACCCCGAACTGGGAGGTCTCCATGAAAGGGACAATTTCTGTCATTGCAGGCTTTCTTGGGTCTTTTGAAAGTTAAAGACATCACCATAACCTCTTTATGTGCTTTTTAAGGCGGTCTTCAGGTCTTCCCACAACAAGTTTACCGTCAATTTCAATAAGTGTTCCGTCAGAAAACCTGAAATGGAAAAGACTCGAGTCTTTTATTACGTTTTTCTTCATTCCTTCATGCAAAATTGCAAAGCTGTTCCGCGTCTCATCGACTACTTCGCCGGATATTCCAACGTAACCGGCGTGCTTGCTCTTGGCAACTTTAGCTTCAGTTCCTATGAATTCGTGGCAGATTATATCCGGCGTTACTTTCATTTCTTTCCTTTCTCCGTTGCTTTTGCTTTTTCCAGTCCGAGTTCTTGCTCATTTTCTACGGTTAGCATTTGTGCAATCGTCTTGCGTAGTTCTCTTATTCTTGCGTTGTTTTCTACTGCACCACCTGCTTCAATCATAGTCTTTAGCCTAGAAAGTTCTGTTTTGAGTTCTTTGAGTTTTTTAGTGCGCTCTTCAGAAGACATGTCGCGTATTTCTTTAACTCGTAGTATGGGCATTTACTCGGTTGCCTCCCCTTCTTCGCTTATCTCCCCTATCTTTTCTTGAGGCGTCTCTTCCGCTTTTTCTTCTGGTGGAAGCTCTTCAACTATTTTTATTTTGTCTGGAAACTGCGCTTCCGGAGGCATTATTTTAACTCTTACTCCAAAAATGCCTGGCTTAAGTTGAACGTGAACCTCTGCTTTTCGTGAATATTTTAGTGCTGGCTCCCCGCACCTCGGAAGGTATCCAGCTCTAAACTTTTCAAATCTTGCCCTTTCCGTTCTTAACTTACCACTTATGACAATTTCTGCGCCTAGGGCTCCTGCATCCATAACTTGGTTTAAAGCCCAAAACCCGGCGCGTCTAAAGTGAACACCTCTTTGCAGGGCTGACGTAACACGAGAGGCGACGACATAAGCATTTAATTCTGGGACCTCAATCTCTGAAACAGAAATTTGCGGATTTGAAACTTTAAAATTCTCTTCCAAAACGGTCGCAAGTTCTCTTATTGTTTCTCCGCCACGTCCTATTACCAAACCCGGACGCATGGCATAAATTACTATGTGAGTTCCCAGCGGAGTTTTGGCTAAATTCACTCCGCCATATCCGGCTTTTTCAAGTTTCTTCTGCAAAAATTCATCTATTTCTGTTTTTTTCATCGATTCAGTTATAAACCGTTTAACAATAGACATTATGTTTCTTCTCCTTTTTCTGGCTTTTCTTTCAATGCTATTTCGATATGGCATAAGCGTCCAAATTTCGGCGTTGTTCTTCCGTGAGCTCGGGGAGTGTATCGCTTAATTTTCATTCCGGCGCATGCAGACGCGTGAATGACGCGGAGCCTTTCAGCGTCTAAGCCCTTGTTTTCGGCATTTGCCTCGGCTCCTTCAAGCACGTTTAAGACTTGCTCTGCCGCTTTTACCGGGTATCTTCCTGCGTAAGCCTTTTCTATTCCGTGGCGATGACCAGCTTTCTTCTTGAATTTTGTGTACGGAACAGCTTTCTTTTTAGACATTACGTCCCTAAGGTATTGTTTTGCTTGAGTGAGCATCATGTGGTGAATCGTTCTGCATATTTCCCGTGCTGCTTTAGGGGATACCCTAGCTTCCCTTCCGCTTGCTTTCGCGGTTCTTTCAGGGTCCAATTCTTCCTTTCCTATTGAGTATCCCCATTTTGGCACTTTTGTTTCTCTCCAACTGTGCAATTGAACAGCGTAATTGCGATTTATATGGCTTTCCATAGAGTAGGTGGTTTTCAAACTAAATTACATCATATAAACACTACCGACGCACAGTTCAAATACGAAATCGGTGAAAATTTTCCGCAATGGACGTAAACCATTTGTTGTAGACTTTGCAAGTTCGCACGTCCGCAGCACATAGGAGGACGTACGGATTCTCATTTTTTTAATTTTGGTTTATAAAAGAGCAAAATTGCCCCTGTTAAAGCGAGCATTATCCCCACAGGTTGTAGTGGTTCAAATGTTTCTCCAAGGATTGCTACTGAGTAAACCGCAGCTGACACGGGTTCCATAACGGTGAGTGCACTTCCTTTGGCAGGTTCCACATGTTTCAAAGCGTAGGAATATACAAGATATGCAACTAGGGATGGAAACCAAGCTATGACTAGTATGATAAACCAAAGTCGTTGGGGATAAGTAACCATTTCAGAAAGGGCAAAAAAGCTACAGGGGCCAAGGCAAGAGCGCCTATTCCGTCGCCGTAGAGGCTTAAAGTCCAATTTGTATAGCGATTTCTCAAGTTCTTTAAAGCAAAGAAATAAATGACGAAAGAAAGACCTGAGAGCGGTCCAAAAATTACGCCGAGAATGTTTGCACTCAGCCACGCACTTTCATAGGCTTTTACAGTGAGCGCAACGCCTGAAAAAGTCAAGACTATGGCGATTATTGTCCATGGGGTTATTT
>CAZDZM010000032.1:0-1330 GCA_964509945.1 uncultured Candidatus Bathyarchaeia archaeon | reverse complement strand
TAAATATCGCTATTCCTTTATCAATCAGTTCTTCGGTTATTATGAGGGGAGGCAAAAATCTTGCCACATTGGCATAGTGTCCCGCCTTCCAGATTATCAGGCCTCTCTTGAAGCATTTCATCTGTATTTTGTCAACAATCTCCTTCCATGGTTCCTTGCTTTCTTTGGTTTTGACGAATTCTATCCCGATCATTAGCCCTTTTCCCCTAACTTCCCCTATGTATTTGGATTCTTCTGTCAAGTCTTCCAGTGGTTTCAGTACTCGTCTTCCCATTTCTTCGGCATGTTCTGGCACCCTATTCTCTTCCATGTAATTTATCGCAGTTAAACCTGCTGCCATGGCAAGTACATGTCCCCTAAACGTTCCTACATGTGCCCCAGGTTCCCACGTGTCGAGTTTTTTGTTGTAGATGCATGCAGCCAATGGAAGCCCTATCCCTCCGATGGCTTTCGCCAAAGCCATAATGTCAGGTGTTGTCTGCCAGTGTTCGCATGCAAACATTTTCCCTGTTCTCCCTAATCCAGCTTGTATCTCGTCTACTATGAGCAAAACTTCGTTTTCCTCGCAAACACTCCTCAGCTCAGACAGCCATCCTTCTGGTGGAATAATTATTCCCCCCTCCCCTTGGATCGGCTCTGCTATGATTGCCGCAGGCTTAACAATTCCTGAATACGGGTCTTCCAAGATACGCTTGACATACTTTATGCATTGTAAGCTGCAGTTTGGATGTGTAAGTCCGAAGGCGCAACGGTAGCAGTACGCGTAAGGAACGAAATGAATTTCTGGAGCAAGCGGAACGTAGTTTTCTTTAAACTTTTTCGTGCTTGATAAAGAGAGAGAAACCCCTGTTTGACCAGAATAGCTTCCCTCAAATGCTATAATGCTGGTTCTTTTGGTGTTGTACTTGGCCAGTTTTACTGCAGCTTCCACAGCGTCGGCGCCTATAGGTGATCCGAAAAGAACCTTAGAGTTTCCTTTCAGACCTCCTGGGGAAATCTCTACCAGTTTCTCCGCAAGTTTAATTCTTGGAAAGTTAGGGAAGTCTAAGGCGTGTATTAGTTTTTCTTCTTGTTCTCTAACAGCCTTAAGAACTATGGGGTTGGAATGACCAACATTTAATACGGATATGCCCCCAAAAAAGTCTATGTAAATGTTTCCATCAACATCCTTAAGGGTAGCCCCCTTAGCTGCTTCTAAAGCCACCGGAATCGCCAATGGATATAGCACCGCTTTGCTTTCGACTTCTTTCTGCTTGGCAAGTAGCTGCTGAGACTTTGGTCCCGGCGGTTCCACAACAATTTCAGGCGCTTTTGTGAAGTGAAGATCTTG
>CAZDZM010000031.1:12214-16310 GCA_964509945.1 uncultured Candidatus Bathyarchaeia archaeon | reverse complement strand
TTGGTGCGCACGAATTCATAATGAAACTTCCAGGAGGATACGACTACATTATACAGGAGGGCTCATCGAATATTTCAATTGGGCAAAGACAACTCATAAGCTTCGCAAGGACTCTTTTGATGAATCCTAAGCTTCTGATTTTAGACGAGGCTACTTCAAGCATTGATCCATATACTGAGCTGGTGATACAAAATGCGTTGAAAAAGCTTCTTGAAAATAGATTAGTCATAATCATAGCTCATAGGCTCTCAACCATAAGGCTGTGTGATGAGATAATAGTTTTGGATCAGGGAAGAATAGGGGAGAAAGGAACACATTTGGAGCTCATGGAAAAGGGCGGGATTTACAGCGCATTCTATAAGCTGCAGTTCAGAGAAGAGGAAGGCATTGCGGAGCGCGCGAGCTAATTTACAGTGCATATGACCTTTTGTAGCTTTTCAAATCCGGAAAATTTGGTTGTCAAAGATAAAGCTGCACAGAGGGGCCTTAATCTATATGTTTACCCCAAATAGCTTCAGTGCTTCATTTTTGGCAGGCGAGTGTAACTCGGCAGAGTTACAGTAGCTATTTATTTTTTGCAGGTAAATAGTATCTGTAGATGATTCATGGAAGGCGGCGTCGAAAAACTCCAGAAGCTTGGGCTTACAGAATATGAGGCCAAGGCGTATCTTAGTCTACTCAACGATCACTTGGCAACGGCCGCGAAGCTTTCGGAAAAATCGAGTGTTCCAAGAACAAAGATCTACTCTGTGCTTGAAACTCTGGCGCATAAAGGTTGGATAAAGATCTATTCAGGTGTTCCGCTGTTGTTCAAGGCCGTGGATCCCAAAGAGGTTTTCGAGAAGATTAAAAGGGAATATGCCGATTTTCTGGAGTCTGCTCAGACGGCGCTCTACAGAGAGGTGAATGAAGTGAAAGAGAAATTTGTAATAAAGAAGTTTGATTTGGGGTTAGAAGCTCTCAAAGAAGAGTTGAGAAAAGCCAAGACTATACAGATAAGCAATGCAACCGCGGATTTTCTGAGAAAGGTGAGCAAGGCATTTAGCAAAGATGCAGGTGTGAAGGTTCTGCTTTTTCCGGGCGAGAGAAAGATTGGTGATGGAAACGTTGAGTATAGGGAGGCAGAGGTCAAGATCGTTTGTATGATAAAGGGGAAGGAAGTGCCTTCGATATCCGTTATCCTCGACGAAAGCAGAACTTTTACGGTGATTGAAGACCCTGTCGATCATCATTACATTGTGGATGAAATGCTGTATGATGACTGCTCGAAATGCTTCGAAGAGTGGTATAATTTAGGCTGGAATGCTGCTGAGGAAAGGTGAGGGAAAGAATGCCAATAGTTGAGGGAAGATACGAAGCTAAACTTTCAACCACCTTTGAAACCGTTGAGGAAGGAATAGGCGAGATTAAGAGGAAGATTCAGAGATCGAGGAGGATAAGAATCAGCAACATTCCCATGAATTTACTCAAACAGTTGATGCCTTTACTTGGCGAAAAAGATTTGAAGATAGTTCTACCACTTGGAGAGAAACCCGCTGAAGAGCTCTTCAAACTAGGCGAAATCGCCACAACCAAGGCAAGGATTTACGTTGAATTTAAGGGCAAAGAGGCAAACACGGGATCGGTTAGCTTTTCAGATAAGATCTTCAACATCGTGTGGCTGAATGGTCAGATACTTGAAGTTTCGGCGATGGAATACAGTAAATGTGTCAAATGCCTTCTAGACACTTTTGAAGCTAGCTGGCGGTACTCGCAGAAGTGGAAGAAAACCTGAACTTGAAGTAACGTGTCACGATTGATGAGGATTAGAAAGAATGAAGAAAGACATTGCCAAGGGAGCAACAGGAAATATCGATTTGCCAGAGGCCCTCTTTGCTGGGCTCTCTTCGGAGAACCCGAAGGTAAAATTTGGATCTGCGAAGACCCTGAGAACGATTAGTGAGAAAAATCCTAATGCGCTTTATCCCAGAATGGAATTTTTTGTCGGCCTTCTCGAAAGTAAGAATACCATCCTCAAGTGGATTGCAATAGATATAATTGCTAACCTCACAGCCGTCGACACTGAGAACGCGTTTAACAGGCTGTTCGATAAATTCTACGGTTACCTCTACGAAGGAAGCCTTATCACCGCTGGCCATGTTGTTGACGGTTCAGGCAAGATAGCCCTGTCTAAACCTGAACTGCAAGATCAGGTCACAGAGAAGCTTTTGAAAGTGGAAGAAGTCCCTCTTCCAACGGCTGAATGTAGAAATATTCTCATAGGCAAAACGATAAACGCCTTTGGAGCCTACTACGAAAAGATTCGCGACAAAGGAAGAGTTATATCATTCGTGAAACGGCAACTAAACAACTCCAGAAATGTAACGAAGATTAAAGCGGAGAGGTTCTTGAAAAAGTTCGGCGAGAACTGAGGAGAAAAACATCAAAATTGATGGTGAGAAAGCTATAACTATATCTCTGGGCCGGCCGGAAAAGAGGATGAGAGTGCTATGCATAAAACCTACAAAGCTAAGCGCGTTCTCAATGTTCACAAGCATTGTGATGGCGGCTGGTTTTGGATAAAGTATTCGGCTTCTCCTTACGCCGGTTGCCAATACGGATGCGAATACTGCTATTCACGAGAAGAAAAGTACAACCCTCACCGGATGACGAGAGATTCTGAAATCTCAACCTTTTCTGACGCCTTCTCCCAGTACATACGGGTCAAGGAAAACGCGCCTGAACTTTTGAGGAAGGAGTTGAGGAGTAAACCGCGAGATTTGATCTATCTTGACAGTTATCAGCCTGTCGATGCAGAATATCGGTATGCACGGCAAATGCTCGATGTATGTCTTGAGCTGGGTTTTCCAGTCTTTATAAATGAAAAGTCTCCTATGCTTCTTCGTGACATGGACGTTCTAGAAGAGATTAGGAAACAGTCCTATGTGAATGTGGGTTGGTCGATAATAGCTACGGCAGATAATGAGGCCAAATTGGCTTTTGAACCGAAGGCTCCGCCCTTCTCTGCGCGTTTTGAGGCGATGCAGAAACTGGCAGAAAGGGGATTCCTTACTGGCACAGTTTTCATGCCCATTTTGCCTTTCATTTATGATAACGAAGAGAACATAGAAGCGGTTGTTAGGAAGACGAAAGAATGCGGCGGGCGATATGTCTTGGAAGCTGGCTTGTCACTCGCGGGCTATTGCAAGGAGCATTTCTACCGGGCTCTTGAGAAATACGATCCTGCATTGGTGGCGGAGTATGATGAGCTTTATGGAAGCCTGGATCTTTTGGCAAAACAGAATAGGAAAGTGCATCAATTGGTCCTAAAAAACTGTCAGAGGTATGGGTTGACGCCGTATATACCGCGGCCCATAGAAATCTACCCGAAGGAATTGCAGGTCAATAAGAGGGTCGCTGAAAGGTTTTACCTTGAAGCTCGAGAATTACAGATTTCAGGTCAAGTCAGTCATAGAGAATGGGCTTATCGGAAGGCTGCATGGAGTCTTGACGATTTGAAGGAGGGCGTTGAAATTATCTTGCAAAAAAGAGGAGTTGATGGTTTGCTTGAGGTTGAAGCAATAGGCAGAAGCCTAGCCAATCGCATTGTGGAGTACTTAACGATCGGGAAATAATTGATCTAGGCTGGCAAGTTTGCCTTTTTTCATTTCTTCAAAACTGTTTTGCTTTCTTTTTTTGGGGAGCAGTGCTATTCGCAACGTTTGTATAAAAGCGCAAATGATAAGAATTGAAGCAGAAGAGTTAATTATAGGCGTGAAACTTCGGTCATTGTCTGATTGAAATTTGATGATGAGGAAATTGTATGGAAATTCAGTCTGAGTGGAAAGGGAAGGCAGCTTTGGCTTGTTATGTTGCCTTGTTTGGTGGGGTTCTGTTGGGTTCCATAGTGTTGGCGCTTGTGTTGATTATTATGCGGGTAGATTATCAGACTTTGCCTTTTCCACAGGCTTTCGTGTCTGTGCCTGTTAATGAGGCCATTGTCCTAGGGGTTACGCTTTTGTTTGCGAGGTATAAGGGTGCAAGTTTGGAGAAGTTGGGCGTGAAAAAGGTGAGCCTTAAGGTCTTGGCGGCTGTTTCTGTTGTTGCGGTGCTTCTT
>CAZDZM010000031.1:0-12114 GCA_964509945.1 uncultured Candidatus Bathyarchaeia archaeon | reverse complement strand
GTGGCTTTAGCTTGGATGCATGGAGTGTACAATACAGTTATAGCCTTAGCAATGTTTTTTGTTCCTGTTTGATCTGTCATTGTGCGCTGCTTTTGCTCTGTATGTGACAACCGGGGGTTATCTTTTAATATTTTGGAATTACAGTATTATTTGATGCGCCATGTTTGAGGGTGAAAAGACTTCTGTTTTTTGGATTGGCCTAATCCTTCTGGGGCTAGCGTCAATAGTCCTTTTCACTATAATTTGGTTCAATGCCCTCATAGCTTTGAAAATCTATCCTTATGCTGCTGGGCCTGCCATCGAATTTCAGGTGCCATTCATCGTGGCTGCCATAGTTTTCTTTCTGATCGGATTATACATGATGAGGTCCGGAGTGAAGAAGACATAGGAGAAAGAACCAAGAACCAAACAGACGCGAATTTTGGCTCGTGATTGGGTGGACGTTTCATGCCTTTCTCTCTTTAAGCGCACGCTACGATGGGCATTTATTTGCTATTTTTTTGTTTTGCCTTTTTCCAGTAGTTCCACAACTTCATCAACGTAACCGAAGTAATCTGGATTCCTCATGTGGTTTGTTCGAGGTCTTGAGAGTTCGATTTTTACTTCGCCGATGATTTTTCCAGGGCGGGGCGACATTACTATGACTCTGTCTGCCATGTATACTGCTTCTTCAACGTTGTGGCTTACCATTATGAAGGTGTTCGTTGGCAAAGTTGGGTCTCGCCAAATGTCAAGCACTAACTCTCGGAGGGTCTTAGCCGTAAGTTCGTCTAATGAAGAGAAGGGTTCGTCCATTAGCAAGACTTCAGGCTTTAATGCGAGTGCTCTTGCAATTCCAACGCGTTGTTTCATTCCGCCTGAAAGGTCGTGTGGATAGGTTTTTTCGAAGCCTTCCAATTCGACCATTCTAAGGTATTCTTCGGCCATGTGTACTCTTTTTTGTTTTTCAAAGCCGAGCACTTCAAGGGGAACTTCGACGTTTTCCAAGGCTGTTTTCCATGGTAAGAGGCCGAAGAGCTGGAAGATCATTGTAATCTTCGGCGTGGGGTGGATGACAGGTTCTTCGTGGAATAGTATTCTGCCAGAGTCAGATTTTTCCAATCCGGAGATTATCCTGAGCAGGGTTGATTTTCCGCAGCCTGAAGGGCCAACTAGGCAGACAAATTCGTCGTAGTCAACCGAGAAATTTACGTTATCCAAGACTGGGATTTTGGTTTTTTCTTCCGTGAATGTTTTTGTTATGTTTTCCACTTTGATAACTATCATGGTTTAGACTTCCACATGGTATTTTTCGAATTTTCTAAGTAGGCGTCTCCAAACGAATGCTTCCATGGAGAGTACAATTGCCGCAACGATGATGAGGAGAAAAATGAGCACTACGGTGTTTCCATATTCGTATCCGGCCTTATCTAGTAGCGATCCTAAACCTGGAACTGAAAGCGGCGGGATCGCGGGTTCTGTGGATGGCATGTATTCTGCAAATATTATCGTGTTCCAGCCGGTTCCCCAAGAAAGTACGCTTCCCGTCACTATGGATGGGAGTATGGATGGAATGACAATATGCGTTATCCTTTTTAGGCCTTTGAATCCGAAGATTTGGCCGACATCCCTTATCTCTGTGGGAATATTCTTCACCGCGCTTACTATGTTTAGGAACATGTACCATATCATGTCAAGGACTAGCATTGTAATGCATGTAAGCTCAAGGGCGAGTCTGGGGGCTCCGAGGAGATCATTTAGTCCAAGGAAGAGGACTGGGAATAATGCAAGAATCGGTATTCCTTGCCCAATGTCATAAAGTGGGTAGAAGACGGTTGCGAATCTTTTGTGTTCTGCGGCAAGGACTCCCATGGCAATGGCCACTATTAGAGAGATTCCGTAGGCTGTTGCGAGCCTTCCAATGGTCAAGGCGATCAGTATGGGCAAGTAGGCAAGTTCTTGTGCAGGTGGCTCGCGGAATCCGCTTCGAATCAGTGCTAATGTTGGGAATCGGCCGAATACAATGTACAGTATGATTATGATTGCGCAAATGGCCACGGCCAAAGCGATGATCTTTTCTATGCGGGTGTATTTTCTTAGGCGTTGGGAGACTATGGAGAAGGTTTTGGGCCAGTGGAGTCTTCCGAAATGTAGCCAGCTTGAGGCTCTGATTATTCCGAGTTTTCCAACGCCGGAGAGGTCCATTCTGAAGACTGGTTTGTAGGTGCCTGTGCTGGCTCTTTCCATGAGTTTGTGCCAGGTGAGGGTGTTGAAGTATAGAACGATGAATGTTATGAATATTAGGAGGATCACTGCAACGTTCATGTCTTTGTACTCGTAGGCTGTTTTTGCGAGTAAGTATCCTAGTCCTCCAGAGGGCGGATACTTGACTGCTCCTTGGTATTGGATGTATTCTGCGGCGATCATGAAGAACCAGCCGTCGCACCATGCTAGGTTGGCGCCGGAGACCACGGCAGGAGTGATTGCGGGCAGTACCACGTGTCTGATGTATCGCCACCCTGTTAGGCCGAAGCTTTGGGCTGATTCTGCAACGTTTGCTGGGATGCCTCTGACGGCGCCTACGACTCCGAAGAAGATGGCCCAGGCCATTGATGTGAAGAGGAGGAAGATGACGGATAGTTCTATGCCGAAGGGGCCTAGGGCGAATAGGAAGCCTATGACCATTGGGAAGTATCCTAGTATGGGTATTGACTGTAATAGGTCTATGAAGGGCGTGAGGATGTAGGATGCTGCCTTGTTTGTGGCGGCTAATAGTCCGAAGGAGATTCCCCATGCCACAGAGACAATTAGTGTAATTATGATTCTGGATATTGTGCTGAAGGTGAATAAGGGCAGGTCTTTAAACTCTGGGTACTGGACTAGAGTCATCATTAGCCAAGCCATTATTGATAGAATGACTAGTCCACCGATGAAGCTTATTATGTACCTTCGCAAGCTCCATTCGCCCTGCTTGACCTCTGTCTTATTTGGCGAAGTGTTTGAAGGGCGATTTAAGACTATCGCGTGTTAGCCGCTTGAAAATGCCTAAGGCGTAGGCTATTCTCTGCGCCAGATGTTGTATGGGCACTGGTTCCAGCAGTAGCGACTTCTCTGAAAAATGCAGTTTTTACACTCGGGTCTGTCAAAAAGCCTCGTTCTTCTCATGAAGTTTCTATACTCTAATAGCACTCTCGGTTTATTTAAGGAGTTGTACACAACGAGTTTATTCTAAAATATACGCTGAGTATATTGTTTTCAATGTGAATTCAATTTGTGAGGCTGAGGGTTGCGCGCTTCGATCTTCGAACTAGCGTGAGCGTCGAAGCAGTTTTCGCAGAAATTCGATTGTGAAATCGGTTGCCGAGGCTGCAATTCCCGCTTAGGGGCTCAGCCGTTGCGGTGTGGGGTTTTCGGTTCTACGCATATTTTGTTGGGTTCTTGTCGAATTCTTTCTTGCAGCCTGGTGCGCAGAAGTAGTAGGTTTTTCCTTTGTATTCGCTCTTGGATTTTGCGGTTTTTTCGTCCACTTTCATCTTGCACACTGGATCAATTGCCATATTAACCATCATCAGAAGAGTTGATTTTCTGTGGATATAAATTTTTGGCGGGCATACGAGTTAGGTTGGTTCTGGTTTTTCCTGTGCTTTTGGCACTTCGTATAGGGTTCCTTCGTCGGATAGTATAAGGACGTTTCTGCATTTCAAGCATCTGTAGTAGCGATTGACTCCTCTTGCGCCTTTTTCTTCGCCTAGAAGTTCAACCTTTTCGTGGGCGCATTTTTCAGACATTCGGCATCCCGAACTTTAGTAGCAGATTAGAAGATTTAGTATATTTAGATTACGTGGATATGTTTGTTTTTTGCCCTGACTTTAGCGCTTGCAGACGCGCGTGCTCGATTAGTTTACAACTTTACGCGTGCGCTGAAGAAGGGTCGATCTTGTATCTCTGCAGTATTGTTGTGAGCAGGAGTTTCTATTACAACTTCTGAAGGTGGTGGAGGTATGGCCAGTCAAGTTAGGATTCTCATGATGTACTTTGCGGCTCTCTCTCCAATGGTTTGTTTTAGGAATTGGAAGTCTTCTTGATTCAGTACTTTCAAGGTTCTAATCAATGTGATGTAGATTGTGGCCCCGATGAGAACGTAGAGTGGCAGTAAGTATTTGTTATAGGATATTTGTTCAAGAATTAGGATTATGGTAGCCATTGTTGCCGAGGCTGTTAATGCTTTGGCGAGTGCTCCTTTGTCTATTTGGACTTTCACAGTCTTGTTTATGAAATAAGCTGTGAGGGCCAAGCTTAAGGCAAGGCTTGCGCCTCTAATTATGGCTAAGCCTTCTAGGCCCAAAATCCCAATTAACGGCAACAAAGTTAGGCTTAAGATTGTTGAGGTTAGACTCAAGACTAGGATTGTTTTTGTTTTGCCGTAGATTAGGAGGAGATTGCTTAGGGCTGGCGTTATTCCATAGGTTAGGCCGAAGATTGATAGTGTAGCTAGTACTGCCCATCCTGTTTCGTATTGTTGCCCTGCGAAGAGGGCTAATGTTGGTTTTGATGTTGCCATCAACCCTAAGGTTAACGGAAACATTGCAAGTATCGTGTATTTGCTTACGCGTTTTATGCCGAGTCTTATTGCTCTTTGGTCGTTTCTGCCGTGGGCCATTCCGTAGTATGGAATCAGAGCCGAGCCTAGGGCTGTGGCTATTGTAACTAAAACTGAGAATGCCATAGATGCAGTGTTGTATACGGCTAGATCTGAAAGCGGCAGATATGCCAAAACTATTGCTTTATCATACCATGCGTGGAGAAATGAGACTGCTGATGCTAAGTATAGGGGTAACGCAAATTTCAGGAGTGACGGAATTTGCTTTGCACTGTTTGAAAGGCGTTTTCTGAATTCTGCAAACCTCGCGACCACCAACGCTAGCATTATGAGTAGTGCTCCATCCCCAATAATCCAACCCAACACTATGCCGTCCGTTCCTTTGTCAGCCAAGAGGAAAGCTGTTACGGATAGCCATATTACCGAGACAGAGGCTATGCCGAAAATGGCAATCTCCTTCAGTCTGCCAATTCCCAATAGGATACCGTTGAGCAATGGGCTTATAGACAATATAACCGCGTCTAATGACAGCAGTCTAATCGTGAATGTGTAAGTGTCTGTTCCAAATACAGTTACTGATATGTTTGGCGCCATGGCAAATAGGATTGCCGCTGGGACGAGGCAGATGACAGCCCTGAAAGATACTGCAGAGGTGACTATCTCAGAAAAGTCTTGACCCTTGCCCCTAGATTCTGATACGTGTTTGGCTATTGACGAATTTAAGCCGAAATCCGAGATGAACTGAACCAAAGATGCTAAGAGGTTGAACCCTGCGATGGCCCCCATCTCGGCCTGCGTTATCCTCCTTGCCATGAAAGCGAAGCCCAAAATGCCGATTAAATTGGAGAAAACGTTTTGAAGCACTAGGTAAATGGATCCAGTGGCCACCCTTGCAGCCGTTAACTCAGTCTTGTCCTCCATAAAGACCCATCGCGACAGAGATGCGGTTATCAGGTTACGACGCGATGGTATTCATCTATATTTATAGCTTTTGAAAAAATCTTAAGAATTGGAGCATGGCGCGTGCTTGCAGGTTGCTTGATCGCTCAGAGTTTCATTTTAAATAGCGGATCAAGGCTGTTTCAGGTTTTGCAGTCTTTGTTGTCTTCTTTTGCTTTGCACTGGGGGCAGAGGTATAGCCTCGGCCTGAGCGACTGCTTCGCGTAGATGTACATGGGATATTGGGTGCAGTTCTTGCACCAGTGCCAATTGTCATGGTCGCTTCCCTTTACATACTCCACCGCTGGTTTAACTGTCACTGATTCGCCTTTTCTAACTTTAAGGGCGCGCTGTATTCTAATTGGGATTTGTATGACTTCTTTCTCTGCACTTTCCATAGGCTTAACTTGGCAACGTATCATTCGTATGCTTTCTCCGTCACCGGCTTCAACTTGAACTTGCTCAATTTTTTCGCCCCAACCTGACAGTACTTCTTTGTCTATGCGAACCGTGCCAGACCACAACGAACCCCACATGCTGAGAGTCTCAACTTTCAACTGACGTTCTGCAAGCTCTTGACATTGGGGCGCCATCTGGCTTTCATTGTTTAAGGTTCTTAAGGGCTCTTCCTTCTCAGTCTCCTGAGCGGCCTTCTTATCCTGCTCTGAGACTTTGGATCCTGTTTCTATAGTAGCTGCCTCGTTTTCGGCAGGGATATCGGAAGCTTCCTTCTTCTGACGAGTGACGGTTTCAACGTCAGGCTTGAATGTCCTGCATTCCAGAAGTTTCGCGCATGTCATGCATGCTTCCGGTAATTCTTCTTCTCTTGGACGCTGACTTAAGTATCCGAATTGATGCGGGCATTCCTCTGCCATAGTAATTCCTCATTTGTAACACTGCGTTTAACTCTTTTATTCTTGATGAATTGAGACTCAATATTCTCTTTCAGTCACCTAGAAATAGCGCGCGCCTTGAATAGGGTTACCTCGTGTCTTGATAAAGCAGTTATTCTGAAAGCAACACACTCGCCTTGTGTGATATATTACGATACAGAAATACTCCTTTAAAACTCGCGTGTCATACTGCATTTTCAGAGAAAGGAGAAAGCCATTTGAACACATGGAGTAATCTGTTCAACCTCGGACTATACTTTCTGATATTTCTGCTAGTCGCAATCGTGGTTTATGGATTTATCTGGGCTAAATACGGTAAATAGCCTGATAAACAAAGTTTTTGGCACAATGCAGCAAGATTACACCAAAAGATTGACGCGCGCGCTCTACGCATATTGCGTGCCCTAGACCTTCTGCGGGCATGTTCCAGAGAATAAATAAACACACTTGCGCTACATTTTCGTTTTCATCTGTGCCCTCAGCCATTCTGCTGCTTGAATTAGGCAGCAACTGAAGAGCACCTAAACTTGCCCCTGAACCTGCCTAACAAGCGCGCGCGCTAGTTATTATTAATGGTAAATTACCAGTAATAGTAACTTTCCTACGGCATTTAGCTTCGTTTGAGATACTGGATGAGGATGGGATCTACTATTACGTACTTTCCTCTATTCTCTTTTGAACATAACCGTATTCTAATAGCCGTGTTGGATAGAGTTGGAGGGCTTTTGACTCGGAAATAGGTTTACCGCGCGCGCATGTTCGGCAAAGGATGGGCCTTTGCCAGGTGCTTTTGCGGCTGCGTCTCTGGAGCGGCTTGCCGCAATCTTCGTACTGGTGAACTGGAACGCTCTTGCACAAGTGGAACCGAAAAGGCTCGACAATGATTTCTGTTGCGGTTTACCACACTCCGAAATGCCGGGCCACTTGCTCCGGCGTCGGAATCCGATGCTGACGCTTGAACCACACGCCCCGCCCAAAACGGCGTTTGCCAAGCCTGAACTTCGGTTTCTCCTGTATCCAAACAACACAAATAATAAAGGCAGACTGAAGAGATAAAGTCTGTTTTAGCGACTCCTTTCGGATCTTCTGAGAAACCCAGGCGAAGAATAGTCAAGTGTCCAAGTTTGAGAAATCCAAATTGCCTTGAAGCAGTCTTTATGATAGTAGCTCCTAGGGTTTCCAGAATTATCCTTAATTGTAATCTCCTGATTCTGCTCTATTCCTTTGCCGCACTCAGAGCACACTATTGTTTCCTTTTGGTTTATTGCGTGCATTTCCCTTAGTGATTCGCACTGTGTTCTTATTTCGGCGATTTTGCCTCTTAGAACCTTGAGTCTAACCAAAGCAGCTTCAACTTTATCTTTCTGCTCAACCGAGTTAAGATTGTACTGAATTTTGTTTACTTCCATTCTTGAAACGTCTCTTTAATTGCTAGACAGCTAACAAAGAAAACTGCAGTTGGTAGATAATACTTTATTTCGTTCCGCGAAATATTCCGAAACCATACTTCAAGAACTCGAGAACTTTGAGGCGCGCGCGCTAACATTTCTGATTACATGGATACTTGGATTTAAGTAATCAATGCGATTAACCTTAAGCTCAGAAGAAAGTTTCACTCGTTTTCCAACTTTCCCTATCTTATAATGTAAGAAAAAGGGAGGAAATGGTTGCTTTTTTTGCACTAACTTGATGGGGAAATGACCATATCGTCAGAGTTAAATCTTGATTCGCTCATGCGAATAAATTTTGCCAAAACAAGCCAGCCGTTATTCTGTACTCCAAAATTGTAAAAGTCCTTTGAACCGGGATTACTCGCGTTGTCAATCACCCCCATAAAAGTGCCCCAGCCAGACTTTGTATTTGCCTCTATCTCAATGCCAACGTTGTTCCCAAAAATGTTGCCGTGAAATTCGTTTCCTTCCATAAATGGGCTTTCTTCGAGGCTTGCAGCTCCTTCAAAGAAAATGGCTTTGTTACATCCTTCAAGATTGTTGAAATAAAACTTGTTGTCGTTTTGGGTTGTTGAAGCTCCACCTTCTTTGCTAAAGAAAATTCCAGCCCAGCATTCGCCTATCCTTCCGAAAACAAAAGTGCATTGTGCACAATTAACCAAATGAATGCCACGACCGATAACTGGCGGAGATTGCTGATAGGGTCCTTGAATGGATGTTACGTGGACAAATAGATACTTTTCAACGAGATTTTCTCTGTCTCCAATTCTTAAATAGGCGAAATCTCCCGTTATTTTTGCGTTTCCATAATGGCAATAGGTTATCGGTTTTAAAATTTCGATTTCATCATTAAGATCTATGTTGCCAAGTATAACTATGCTTTGAGCCTCGGACATAACGTTGATCGTGGACTGTATTACTGTCCTTGCATCTGTTCCATTATAAACTATTTTGCCGTCGTACCTTGTTGCCCAACAATTCGATCCATCAGTGTTAATAGCATAGGTAGCGCCAGATGCTCCCGCAGGGCCAGTCGCGCCTGTAGCTCCTGTTGCTCCTGCTGGTCCTGTGGGTCCTATTGGTCCTGTAGCTCCTGTTGCACCTGTAGCTCCTGTTGCTCCTGTAGCTCCCGTGTCTCCCTTATCTCCTTTGTCGCCTTTCTCTCCCTTTGGTCCTGCCAATCCAAGCATAGAAGATAATCCCACCGAGATGACACTTGCGGCAAGTATCGCTACAATCAAGCCAACAACAAATATCGCTGTAGTTATTCCTCTAGAAGTTGGTTTTTTCATCAGTTCACCATTTGTTGGTGAGCCCTGTCAATTTATAAGACTTGTTTCAAACGGTTTGACAAGGTCATAGGAACTTTCTCATCGTTCTCGGACGCGCGCGCTGAGTTGAAGGACAGAAGCACAAGTTCAATTCAAGCCCAAATTAAAGCGCATGACGAAGCCATAGCCAGAAGTGGTTTCTGTGTGAAATGCAGAAGAGCAAACGGCAAACATGACGCGGTTCCGACTAAGGGACAGCTATGAGAAAAGCTCTGAGAGGCATGAGAGGAGCTAGGCTTGAGAAGCGTGTGGTTTATCCGTATGTCTTGGTGAAAGATGAGAGGCCTAACAGCGCTAGGCTTGTCATGGGCTTCGCTACCGAGAACCCTTGACGCATGAAGGCCAGCTTTTGTTTTGGTTGCAGATATGTTCCCCAGCTTATCTGCGTTCACCATTTTGACCGTAGGCTCAGGCTTTACGGCTGTAGAGCCAACAGGTATAACTGTGAAAACTTGCTGATCAAAGTGGCAAAAATTGAAGAGGTCCTAAACGGCGCGCGCTAAACCTAATTAGAAATAGAACCTAAAAAAGTGTAAATACGAAAAAGATTCAAAATTGAGTCGGTGAGGAGTTTCAGCAATGAGATATAGAAAGTTTGGTAGGCTCAACTGGGAAGTATCAGTACTGGGGTTCGGTGCTATGAGATTACCACTTGTCAGTAACAAACCAGAAGATGTAAATGAAGAAGAGGCTATTAAAATGATAAGGTACGCAATAAAGCATGGGGTCAATTATGTCGATACAGCATATCCGTATCATGATGGAAAAAGCGAGGTAGTGGTTGGAAAAGCACTCCAGGATGGATATGGCGAACATATAAAATTAGCGACGAAGATGCCCACATGGCTCGTAAAATCTCAGAGTGATATGGACAAGTTTCTTGAAGAACAACTTGGAAAATTGCAAGCTAATCATATCGACTTTTATCTGCTTCACGGCCTTGACAAGGAGAGATGGCCTAAGATCCGCAATTTAGGGGTTTTCGACTGGGCAGAAAACAAGATCGCAAAAGGGAAGATCAGATATCTTGGATTCAGCTTCCATGATGAACTACCTCTTTTCAAGGAGATCGTTGATAGTTATGACGATTGGTCATTCTGTCAGATTCAATACAACTATATGGACACAAAATTCCAAGCTGGAACGGAAGGACTTAGATATGCCGCTTCTAAGGGACTAGCAGTTGTGATAATGGAACCAATCGCAGGTGGCATGCTTGCAGTGGAACCACCAAGGGAAATACAAACAATTTGGGACGAAGCGAAAATCAAGAGAACACCAGCAGAGTGGGCTCTTCAATGGGTCTGGAACCATCCTGAAGTTTCTGTGGTTTTAAGTGGAATGAGTACTATGGATCAAATCATACAGAATATTGAAAGCGCTGATCACTCGGGCGCAGGAACGCTCACTAGAAAAGAGCTGAACATAATCTCTAGAGTGAAAGAAAAATATTTGGAGTATGGGTTTATCGGATGCACAGGGTGTAGATACTGCATGCCTTGTCCACAGGGAGTAGAGATACCAGAAATATTTTCTCTGTACAATCAATATTTTAAAGAGACTAGGGAAGGAGGGCAAGGAAAAGAAATAAGCAAAAAGTATAGTGAAGTGATTCCTGCGGAAAAGGGAGCTAAGAGATGTGCTCAGTGTGGCCAATGTGAGGATAAGTGCCCTCAACATTTGCCTATACGCGAAGCGTTAGACAAAGCACTTTGGGTATTTGAAAACAAATAGATTCAAATCCCGACCGTCATATTGTGACATTTCCACGTTAGACGTAGCTCTTGCTTTTTTGCCTTCTTAGGCGCGCGCGACAATACCCTAATCGGACTGGCATTACTGGCAATAGCTATAGGAGGCATAATTGGTAGCATAGCAATCATTAAGACACGGAAATCCAAACAACCCGCTCCTCCAGTACGCAGCGCGCGCTAGAAAGAGTCAGACTGGGAGCTCTCAATTGATTTTAACGAGTAGGGTTTTTTGAGCTTTTAGGTGGCCTTTTTGTGTTAGAACTGTTAGAGAATCTTACTCAGTCTTTACCTGTTCTAGCGCGCTTGCTGCACTTTGTCAAGAGCTTTGCTTATCAGGCTTTTTATAGTATTTAGCCAAGACAAATCCATAAATCATGGTTGCGACTAGCACAAACATCAGAAAGTATATTCCGAGGGTGAACAGATTACTCCACATGGCTTTCTCTCTTCTCTGAGTATGTCATTTGGAGTTTTAAAGGAGTATTTCTGATTTCGTAATATATCATGCAAGGCGAGTGCTCTTTCAGAGTAACTGCCCTATTAAGGCGCGCGGGTCCGTGCAGTCTAGTTTCCTAACCAATTTGGAAACCTCCTATCACGTGTTTCTCTCCGTTTTTGCGCGCGCGCTCGCGTACGCGTGACCCAAAAAATAATATGCTGTGGACTGATAGGATAGTTAGGCGCGTGCACGCGCTAAATGTAAGGAGATAGGTTGAATGGCAAGATTTTTGGTGTTGTGGCGTAGGAGCCCAGCAACATGGCCTGCGGATCCTGCTGAAAAGTCAAAGCTAATACAAAGGATAGCGACGGAGTTCCTAGACGAAAACATAAAGAAGGGCAAAATAAAGGAGCACGGCCATTTTCTGGACGGAAATTCAGGATACACAATCTGGGAAGTAGAAGCCACAGACCTCTTCAGAAACCAAAGCATGACCTGGCCCTATTACGAATTCGAGGTTCATGAGATAATACCATATGAGAAAAGCGGTAAAATCTTAGGAGAAGTTTTCAAGATCCCTGCACAAGAAGCAAAGAAGTAGCTGCTCTAAAATTTGCTTAATATCCTCCCTTTTTTTGCTGCGTGGCCTTTGTCAGACATTTGTTTTTCTTGCGCGCGCACTCTATGTGGGGCTTAGTGAAGAAAGAAAAAAGAGAGGGTTATTTTTT
>CAZDZM010000030.1:0-16484 GCA_964509945.1 uncultured Candidatus Bathyarchaeia archaeon | reverse complement strand
AGAACCAGGAGGAAAATGCGGCGAGTTCGCCGTAGTTGTAGCAGACCAGTGGCAAAGTCTTGGGCTTGGAGTGAAACTTACCGATTACATTATTGCGATTGGTAAAGACATAGGTTTAGAAAAAATCTATGGGTATGTTAATTCAAGCAACTTCAAGATGATCCACCTTTGCACCAAAATGGGCTTCCAACTGAAAACCGCTGACGGAGAAATCTTAGTGACATTAAACATTCCTCCGCCTTGCACAGAAATTCCTTTGACAGGTCAAACAACGATTAAGAATACGTGAATGAAAGAAAAGCGCGCACGGCGTGAAAAACGTTTGTATTGTCTCCGTAAACCTCTAATGTAGCAGTGCTTGCTGATGGAGTTACCAAGAACTGTAGCGCAATGAGCTTACAATGCCATTTGAGAGCTTTATCAAACCCATGGTGTTATAACCTAGTATCCCAACATTTTTTCAAACTTGGGGTAACAGCTCATCCATTCAACGCTCTCCATGTCGCTCATAAACATCCGCGCGCGCAGATCACATCAAGAGACCAAACTGAAAGGGTGAAATAAGGGTAACCTCCGCTCTTTTCGATGCTCCAATGGCTTTTATGGCATCTTCCGTGCGCGCGCGAGAAGCTTATTGAAATACGCGGTCGCGCTGAATACTGTGATGTTAAACGGTTGAAGGACATTGCGAAGTTGAAGCTTCGTACGTCGAGGCAGCTTTACACTTTGAAGGTTGAGCCTTTGAAGGCTGAAGAAATTGCAAAGAAGCTTCAATGCGAGATCCGCGAGATTTAACAATGCCTAGTCAGCCCTTCTTTTGATTAGAGCCTGCTACACACGTGATTATGATTTCAGCTTTATTCCATTGCTTTCCTAGCATATTCAGCGCCTAACACCATATTCTTCAACTTTTGGAAACTTGTCTCCCACGTTCTTGTTCTCAGACCACAGTCTGTACTCACGTAGATTCTCTTAGGGTCATTAACAAGGTTTGCAACGTGCAGTATTCTGTCTCTGACAAGCTCTGGCGATTCAACAAAATCGGTGTGAACGTCTATCACGCCCAAGCCATAGTTGCCAGTGAAACCGTAATCCTCAAACATTTGTATGTCTTTGTATCCTATCCTTATGTCTCCAATTCCAGTTTGTCTGCTATCTCTGTTCGCAAGTTCGAGGGTTAGTTGGCTGCAATTTCGCAGCTCGCAGGCATATCTTGCTAGAACTTCGTAGTTGCTGTAGCAATTGTGCAGACTGAAGGTGCAGTTGAAACCCTTAACAGTTTCGTTAAAGGATTTCACAAACAGCTCCATCTCCTCACTGGTGGGGTTCGTCGTCACAGCAGGCTCGTCTATTTGAATCCATAAGGCACCAGAATCCACCAGTCCGCTTATTTCTGGTCTCAATACGTCCTTCACCATATCGAGCAGAAATTCTTTTCTAGCCTCGAATTTTCTACGCTTAAAATCGATGTTTTCTCGGCTCAGCTTTTTCTCGTAATATTCATTTAATGTCCAATCAACTAGCGTATAGGGCCCAGTGAATGGTATTTTTACTTTCTTCACGGTATTTTGTCTCGTGAAAATAAACTCATCAAGATAGTAAGAATTCTTATGTAAAGGCTTTTCAATGCATGTGGCTTTTCTGAAATATCGGTAGTCAAAGGCCTTCACAAATCCCAAAAACTTGAAGCCAGCGATATTTCTTATGGCATGTTCATACATTTCCGTCCTCCACTGTTCCCCGTCATAAACAATATCTAGACCCGCTACTTCAAAAATTCGAATCGCAAACCTAGCAGACCATTCCAGAATAGCCTTTCGTCTGCTGGTAGAGTCTTTTTCAATTAGCAACTTGCCAAGACTTTCTGAATCCTCGATTCCCAGCTTTCTTCCCCAATTTAGAGCCTCGGCTATCTCGTTTCTTGTTAATGTTTCACCTTTGTAGCCTTTAACCCTCCACCTAGGTTTGGCTAAGCTTCCCGTTTCTTGCGTCGGAAACAGTTTATTCATGAAGCTCCTCTCTGAGACGTTTAGCTATTTCGCTGAGGCTATGCACCTTTTTCTCTGCGCATTCCCATGGCAGAAATTCCAAATCACAGTTCGGGCAGATGAAAATCTCCTTTGGCTTTGATGGGTATATCGAGTCGATGATTTCCTTGGCAGCTCTGACCAATTCGTCTGTGTTTTCAATCAGTGAACTTCTCGAGTCCAGCAAGCCTAAGGCGACACCTTTATCGAAACCATATTGTTTCAGTTTCTCAAAGTTTGTTTCGTATAAATCGATTCCTAGATGCTCTACAGGAAAATCTAGGGCTTCAGGCAGGATTTGTGAAAAATCTCCGAAAAAGGTTTGAAGACTTGTTTTGATGGGTATCCCATCTACAGCAACTCTTAGCGCTTCATTCACCGTGTTTATTTCATCTTCTGAAATGGGCAGCGCGCGCGCTCGCTTGAAAACTAGTGCCGGGTCGCTTAACTGGACATACTCAAATCCTAGTTTGGCTAGATCCTGGATCTCTTTTCTCAATATTTCAGCGTATCTAAACATGAACTCATCCTTGCTTTTGTAGAACCTGTTTTCTGAGAACTGAATAAAAGTGTATGGTGCTGGCAAAACAGCTTTCCAAGGATATCTGGCAGGTAAGTATTCAATGTAAAGTGTTTTCTCAGCTATACTTTGCTCACGCCATATTTCATCTACTATTACTGGCTTTCTGTAAAACATATTATTGTTAAACCATCTAGCCAGATTTCCCATTTTCACTCCCTTGAGGTTTTCCGTAAATGGTCGGAAAAGGTCTTGCCATTTGAGCATTCCATCTGAGATGTAACTGAGACCCGCTGATATTTGGCTATCCAATACTTTCAAAGCGGCCTTTTCAAAAGCTCTTTCCAATTTCTCTTCACTAGTCCATCTCCTTTCGTAGGCCATTGTAACCTCAACTAGTTCTTTTGTTCTGGGAAAGATTCCTGTCGTATAGCATGAGATCATTGCTATTCAACTATCTGCTCAACTAGGTCGATCAAACAAGCTTCTTAACGTACAAAAATAAAAAGATTTAGTGAACGGGGTTTGGTATGATATTAGACGATCTCCAACATCCACAAATATGATTGATTGAAAGTTACCGTGTGAAGCCGCCAGCAATTAAGTCCGCTACAAAGCATTGAGCGCATGCGAACTGTAATCACGCAATTTTAAAAGGCTTCCACAGGTTCAATTACACTCCTAACATAACTGAACGAATCGTAGACCTATTGTGAAATCATTTGCTACAACAGAAACAAGCCAACCTATCGCTTACTTCACTCCGCTTGTTTTAATTATCTTTGGTACGATCCACTCAAAACCTACAGCCATCATGTGGATACCTGCAGCATTGGTTGTTTTTCTAATTTCCCGAATCAGCTCGCCAAAGATTTCAATGTTCTCTTCTAAGAAGACTTCTTTACTTTTTTCTTTTGCTTTTCGTAGCCTTTGCTCTACTCCCTCTGGAACTTTTATTCCAGGCACAAATTTGGTCATCCAATTAATCATGGCTAACGATTTGAAGGGGGCAACTCCGATAATTAGCGCGCGCGCTCGATTTGCGCTCGTTTTGAGCGCACGATGGTAGAAAATCGACTTCAAATCGTAGGTGGCTTTTCATTTCACTTGAGGATCTAAAACCGTCAACCTTATGCGTGAAATAGACTATTACAGTTTGGCGACTCTAAAATAGCGGCGATATCCCCAACATTTTAGCGCGCGCGCTGTTCTCGTTGAAAAATCGGACGAAAAACTAGAAAATGCGCGCGTGTCGTGAGGAGTTTTGTGCCTTCCATGTCTGGTAGCTTGATGTCTAACAAGGCCATTTTGAAGAATTTATCTCTAGATTTTCGTACAGCTTCTTTTCCGTCTCTTGCCGTATCTGTATTGTATCCCTTTGCTGAAGTATGGCGTTTAAGGTTTCACGTATGTCTGCGTCGTCCTCCACTATGAGGACGCTGGGTTTATTCTCTGTCACTGCTTTTCACCTCTATTCTGGATAGGCAATTTAACCGTGAAAGTTGATCCTTTACCTACTTTGCTTTCCACCTCGATGCTGCCGCCATGGATAGAACTGCAAGTATTCAGAGTCAAGAGTACTTTGCAATAATAGAAAAAGGGACAGAAGACGTTCCATGCACGGATTGAAGCTTGCAGGATTATAGAAGGAGAGAACAAATGGCTAACCCTAATCCAAAATGCGAGTCAGCAACCCAAGACTTGACAGAACCTCTAAGCGAAATGTATATTAGAAACAATTTATCCTTCGTTTTTCTCAACATCCGAGTGCAAATCTGGTGATTCGTAGACAAATTGTACGTGGATGGTTAGTTTGATGTTTGATCTAAAACCAC
The DNA here is from genome assembly GCA_964509945.1 of uncultured Candidatus Bathyarchaeia archaeon. GTDB lineage: Archaea > Thermoproteota > Bathyarchaeia > Bathyarchaeales > Bathycorpusculaceae > CAZDZM01. The sequence goes on along the minus strand of CAZDZM010000030.1, from coordinate 12,102 downwards.
AAGGAATCCATCGGAGTAGTAGGTGGCTTCACTACTTCATGCCTATGGATGGTGGTGAATGTTATTGGACTGCGAAAATTAGTGTAGCAGGAAATGCAGCTTATTATTATGTTTCAGAAACTCTTTTGAGTCTTCTCCGTCAGATTTTGGAGAAGGGTCAAACGCATTTTCCAGGCTTACTTGAAGTCAAAAACGTCAATGTAGAAATATCACGAGAGATGCTTGTTCATTCACCAGTTCCAAGTCACATAGCAGAAAGATCCTATGAAAAAATCCCGAACAAGGAGGTTAAAGAGGCAAAAATCTCAGTCTCCGTCTCGATACCCGCTGATGTGGAATTAACACTGATAGTCGAGTTTGATGAAGAAAAAGTCAAAGGCTTCAAAATCACAAGGAGAAATGTCCTTGCAAAATATGAGGTCTTAGCCATCGCTGCTGCTAAGACTAAGCAGAAGATTAAGGGCGCTCATATAGAAGGAAAACACGGTAAAGTTTTCTGGGTTGTCGCTTCTGATGATAAAGAAATGCGATTTGATGTCAAAAATATATATATGCAGGAACTATTGGAGGTGTAGCCTTCTACATCAGGTGGGGGAGCTTGGAAAGCAAAAAGATCGATATCTCAGAAGAGCTTGTGAACAGGTCACCAGATGTCGAGAAGTTGAAATATTGTTATGAATGTAGCACTTGTACCGCAAGTTGCCCCAGTGCTTGGATATTTACGAGGCGCTACAACCCGAAGATTTTACTTCAAAAGATCTCTCTGGGTTTGGAGGATGTTCTAAATGAAGTTGGACTTTGGATGTGTACACGTTGTTATCGATGTTACCAAAAATGTCCTCAGGGGCTTGATTTACCTGAAATCTTCTTAGCGACAAAAGATTTCGCTATTGAAGGAAATTACTTGCCTAATGCAGAAGGTACGCTTAAGGAAGCTTTGAAACTTGTCAAGGAAGAAATTTCTCTCGCTGCGATCTATGGTTGGCTCTGTCTTCGGCCTTCTGAGGAAGAGAGCGCGCGCAAAATCGAAAAGTTAGCCACCAGGGCTCTCAAGAGTTTTGTTGTTGATTATACGAAAGAAAAGATATCACCTGTGTCCGAGATACGCGGGGAAAAAATAGCCATAATTGGGTCCGGTCCAGCTGGACTTTCTGCTGCTTACAAACTAATTAAGATGGGATATCCGGTAACGGTTTTTGAGTCGCTGCCTGAGGCAGGTGGGATGTTAAGGGTAGGCATCCCCGAATATCGGTTACCTAAAAGTGTACTTGATATTGAAATTCAACGTATGAAGAAGATAGGAATAGAAATCAAGACTGATACGAAGATCGGTAGAGACTTAATGGTGGACAATCTTTTTCAAGAGGGATATAAAGCAATATTTATCGCCATTGGAGCTCACAAAAGCACAGAACTTCACATCGAAGGCGAAAATCTTGAAGGCGTTGTTGACGCCTTGGATCTCCTAAAAGAGTTTAATACGGGTAAAAAGGTTAGCCTTGGAGAAAGGGTTGTCATAATCGGCGGAGGTAATGTAGCTGTAGATGTAGCTAGGACCGCCCTTCGATTAGGGTCTAAAGACATTAATATCTTTTATCGAAGATCAAAAGTGGAGATGCCTGCCAATCCTTCAGGGGTTAAAGAAGCAGAAAGAGAAGGTATAAAGTTTCATTTCTTGATAGCACCAAAGAAAATTCTGGGCGAGGATGGACGAGTTGTAGCTTTAGAGAGTGTGCGAATGAGACTGGGAGAGCTCGATGAAACAGGGAGGAGGCGTCCAATACCGATGGAAGGCTCGGAGTTCACTGTGCAATTGGACACTATAATTCTAGCCATCGGCGAATCACCTGATCTTTTTTCCATGCCAAAAGAGATTGAAGTTGCTAAGGATAACACAATAAAAGCTAACCCGCTCACCTTAGAAACGAGCATGCCCGGTGTATTTGCTGGCGGAGACGTAGTTTCAGGACCTGCGACAGTGATGGGAGCAATAGCAGCAGGTATAAAAGTCGCTTCTTCAATCGATAGTTACCTCAGACGGGAAATTTCGGCTAATACCTAGTAAAGGTGTTTTTTTGGATAAGAAAGCTGTTGTGGTCGTCGGTGGCGGCATCGCTGGAATACAGACATCTCTGGATCTGGCTGACCGAGGACTAAGAGTTTACTTGGTGGAGGAGACACCGAGCATTGGCGGAAGAATGGCACAACTCGATAAGACGTTTCCAACTATGGACTGCTCGATCTGCATACTTGCTCCAAAAATGATCGAGTGTTTTCGCCACCCTAATATCACCCTCTTAACCTATTCTGAAGTAAAAGCTGTGAATGGCTCAGCTGGTAATTTCATCGTCAAAGTTTTGAAAAAGCCTCGATATGTCGATCAAGAAAAATGTGTGGGCTGTGACACATGCTCAGAAAAATGTCCAGTTAAAGTACCAAACGAATTTGAAATAGGCCTTGGAATAAGAAAGGCTATCTATACACCTTTTGCTCAAGCTGTGCCACGCATTGCGACAATCGATAAGGATCATTGTTTATACTTCCAAAAAGGAGTATGTAAAGTATGCCAAAAATTTTGTCCAGCTGGTGCTATAAACTTCGAGCAGGAGCCTGAAGAGCTTACGCTCAATGTTTCTTCTATTATTGTTTCTACCGGTTTCGATCTCTTCAACCCTTCTGTGATTGCTGAATTCGGTTATAAGAGACACAAGAACGTTATAACTTCACTAGAATTTGAACGCCTGATCAACGCGTCTGGACCAACTGGAGGGAAGCTCTTAAGACCCTCAAATAATAGAGTAGCCCACAAAGTAGCCTTCATACAATGCGTCGGCTCAAGAAGTCAGAGAACGGGCTTTCCTTATTGTTCGAGCGTATGCTGCATGTATGCTACAAAGCAGGCTATATCGATTAAAGACCACGAACCTACATCCGAAGTTTGCATATTTTATATAGACCTTAAGACGTTTGGAAAGGGTTTTCAAGAGTTCGTTGATAGAGCTAAGGATAATTGGGAAGTGAAATATATTAATAGGCGCCCAAGCGAGATAACGGAAGATCCGAAATCAGGAGATCTTATACTCCGATATGAAGACCCAGTAGACATGACGGTAAAAGAAATGGTGGCAGATTTAGTGGTTCTCTGTCCTGTCCTCGTTCCAAAGCCAGGTACTGAAAAAATAGCTCAAATTCTTAATTTAGAAACAGACAAATACGGTTTCTTTAAGGCGAAAGAACCATTTTATGCATCCGTCGACACCAACGTTAACGGTATCTTCGTATGCGGGGGCTGTGAAGGGCCCAAGGACATATCCGAATCGGTAGTTCAAGCAAGCGCAGCAGCGGAGAGGGCGGCAGAGGTATCGTATAATGTATATAGAAGAGAAGATTAGGACATGGGTGGAAATATGCCAAGGGTGGGTGTTTTCGTCTGTCATTGCGGCGTTAATATCGGCGGCGTGATTGACGTTCCTGAAGTTGTCAATTACGCCAAAACACTACCAGATGTCGTTTATGCCGATAGAAATCTGTACACGTGCGCCTCAGATGGAATAGACAGCATCAAGGAAGCTATAAAAAAACATAATCTTGACAGGGTCGTCGTAGCTTCCTGCACGCCCAGAACTCATGAGCCTCTATTCAGAGCAACATGTGAGGAAGCGGGCTTGAACAAATATCTCTTTGAAATGGCAAGCATCAGAGAGCTCTGTTCTTGGGTTCACGCAGGTGACCCTGAAAGAGCAACTGAAAAGGCGAAAGACATTGTGAGAATGGCCGTTGCCAAGGCCCGCTTGCTCGAACCGCAGGAAGAGTTGGAGATAGACGTAGAGCCTTCAAGTCTTATTATAGGTGGCGGAGTCGCAGGGATAACAGCTGCCACTTGCTTGGCTAACCAAGGATTTAGGGTTTATCTCATCGAAAAGGAACTGGAACTTGGTGGCATGTTAAGAAAACTTCATAAGATATTTCCAACACAGCAAGATGCCTCTGAATTACTGAAAGAAGCTATTGGCAATCTAAAAGCTCATAAGAATATTACCACATTGACATCAACGGTGGTTAAAGATGTTGAGGGATACATCGGGAATTATAGGGTTACAGTCCAAAGGAAGGATGGAAAAAACGGTGAACTTAAAGTTGGCACCATAATTGTCGCCACTGGGGCAGAAAATTTTGAACCCATGGAAATGTATGGATATAGGAAATATGAAAATGTGATTACGCAGCTAGAGCTTGAGCAACTTTTTAGGTCAGGCGAACTTGGGAGACCAGACAGAATCGTGATGATCCAATGCGTTGGAGCTAGGGAAAAAGAGGGCATGGCTTATTGCTCAAGGATCTGCTGCATGACTGCTATCAAAAATGCCTTAAACATCAAAGAGTTATACCAAGACACAGATGTTTACATCCTTTACCGCGATCTTCAGACCTATGGAAAAGAATATGGAGAATATCAGTGGAAAGCTAAAGAAAAAAATATTAAATTCATCAAATATGTTCCCGAGAGACCACCCGAAGTTATTCCCCAAACGAATGGAAAATTAACGGTCAAGATTTATAATGTTAGTATCAACGAGGAAATCAAAATAAAAGATTGTGATCTAACGGTATTATCGACACCACTTATCCAGCATCAAGCTGGAAAGGAATTGTCCCCAATTCTTAAAGTACCGCTTGGATCAGACTTGTTCTTCTTTGAGGCCCATTACAAATTGAGGCCGATTGATTTCGCTACCGATGGGATTTACGTGTGCGGCACCGCTCATGGCTCCAAAACTATAAGCGAAAGCATCACTCAAGCATGCGCCGCCGCCTCCAGAGTTGCTATTCCAATGGCTAAGAAGCATGTTCGATCCGAGGCCATCACTGCTCAGGTTAATGAAGAAGCTTGCATCGGCTGTGGCTTATGCGAATATGTATGCCCGTATGGCGCCGCCGAGCTTGTTAGAAAGCCTGAGGGAAAATGGGTTTCGAAGATCAACGAAATTATGTGTAAGGGTTGTGGAGACTGCGCGGTGATATGTCCAGCGGTGGCCATAGAGATGCGGCATTTCAAAGAAGAGCAAATACTAGCCCAGATAGGAACGAGTTTCCTGTTTCCCGCGGAAGGAGAATTTGAGCCGAAGATACTGGTCTTCGCATGCAATTGGTGTAGTTATGCAGGTGCGGACTTGGCTGGAGTAAGTCGAATTCAATATCCGCCTAACGTTCGACTCATTAGGGTTATGTGTAGTGGCCGAGTTGACCCCCTATTTGTTTTTAAAGCCTTTAGAAGCGGCATAGATGGCGTTTTGATCACGGGTTGCCATCCTGGAGAGTGCCATTACGTTTCTGGAAATCTGTGGGCGGAAGCCCGGTATGAAGTTGTCAAATCATGGATGGAGAAAATCGGTATGAAACCAGAGCGTCTTCGCTTAGCTTGGATATCAGCTTCAGAAGGTGCTAAATTCGCGAGTGTAATAAAAGATATGGTGGCTGACATGAAAAAACTTGGACCTAGCTCCCTCACAAGGTCTTTGACAGAAGGAGGCATAAGATGATCATCGTCAAATTAAAGCCCTTCGAAGAAATATTATCAATGTTAGAAGGACATCAAAGGATTCTGATAGTCGGATGTGATGGGTGTTCAGGAATCTACGAAGTTGGCGGATTGAGACAAGCCGAGATATTAAAGGAACAACTGGAGTTAGCTCGGGAATTGAAGAAAAGTGAAAAGATCAGCGTGAAGACGGTCACGGTCCCAAGACAATGCGACAATGACATAGTTGCAAAAAAGTTGCGAAGAGAGGTTGCCGAACAAGAGGCTATCCTCTCACTTGGTTGTGGAGTTGGGGTTCAGACCATCGCGGAGGTTTACGAAGATAAACCCGTGTTCCCCGGACTTAACACGATGTTTATAGGTATGGAAAATAAAAGCCAAGGAAAGCTATTTGAAAGATGCCAAGCTTGTGACGATTGCATCCTCGCTGAAACAGGGGGCATATGCCTTATTGCGAGATGTGCTAAAGGATTGCTGAACGGTCCTTGCGGAGGGCAAGTAAATGGCAAGTGCGAAGTTGGCGGATATACTAGAGACTGCGCATGGGTTTTGATATGGAAGCGATTAAAACAGCGTGGGAGGCTCGACCTATTTACTAAGTTCAGACACTTCCGCGTCAATCGGCAACACCCTCCAAGAGAACTTGAATTACCTATTAGCGTGACTAAATCTCAGGGGGGAAAATCTTGAGACCTGAAAAAACATATAGCGAACTTATGCGCGAGTTAAAAGCTAGACGATTTGTTTTTACAGGAGAATTAGAACCGGAGAAAACTACAGACCTCACTGAAATCATTGAGGCTTCAAAATTTTTAAAGGGGTATGTGGTTGCGTGCAATGTCACCGATGGCCCAGGAGCCTATGCGTATTTGAGCAGCCTAGCCGCATCATATATCCTACAGAGGGAAACCGGCATAGAGATGGTTTATCAGCTGGTGTGTAGAGATAGGAATGCCATAGCCTTATTTGCCGATTTGCTTGGCGCTGGGGCGCTTGGGATAAGGAATGTTCTTGCGTTAACAGGTGATCACCCAGCTGTCGGGGACACACCTGATGCTAAGCCGGTGTTTGACCTTGACTCTGCCCAACTAACCTACATGATCCGCAAAATGGTGGATGAAGGCGTCGATCTTTATGGTAATCCCATCCATAATCCTCCGAAGTTTCATGTAGGTGTAGCTGCTAATGCAAAAGCTGACCCACTGGAGCCGGAGATTCTGAAAATTGAAAGAAAGGTAAAAGCAGGGGCAGAATTCATCCAAACGCAAACCGTTTTTGACATAGAGGTCGCTAAACAGTTTCTACGAGAGGTTAACCGATTTAATATCCCTGTATTAATCGGCATTTTCCCACTTAAATCCTATGGCGTAGCTGACTTCTTCGACAAAAATATTCCCGGAGCAGCGGTGCCCCCAGAGTTGTTAGAGAAACTAAAGAGAGTGAAAGACTTGGATAAAAAAATTAGAAACCAAAAATACGACGAGGTAAACCTTGAGGTTTTCATTCCTTTCATCAAGGAGCTTAAGAAAACTCCAGCAGCAGGATGTCACATCATGGCTGTAGGTTATGAAAGACTCGTTCCGAGGCTCGTTGAGGCTACTAAATAGTAAACTCCCGCATCTTGCTGATTCGCAGTACTCACACCAAACCTCGTGCGCGCGCCAAGAGAATATTCAGGAAATTCGGATGGAACATTTAATGAGGAAACTTTCATTGAGACTGAGGAAGATTTGCTCTTAGAAGAATGATTGCAAAACCAAGTCTTCCTACTTCCTTCAGCCTCTATGAACGGAACTGTTCTTCTATGGTATAGATACTTTCTGTGAGGATTCTCGATGTAACCCATCTTCCTAAGAATTTCCCAGACTATTCTTGCCTGTTGTTCCTCTTCCGGCGGTTTGTGGTAGAGTATGTTTCAGTCCATGCGAAGAAGCTTGCACAAGGAAAGACGTGGACGATTCGTTAAGCATCCGCGCAATAAAGAGGTTTGTTACAGATTACGAGTTTGAAATGGGAAAAAATGAGAAACCGAACCCTCTACCTAGAAAGCACGATGAAAAGGTGGCTATATAGGTTCTGGTCCTGCTGGGCTTACTGCGGCTTATGAACTTGTCAAAATGGGTAATGCATACCGAGTTACCGCTTGCCAAAAGAGATACTTGACATTGAAATTAAATACTTAATAGATCTCGGCATAGAAATAAAGACAAACGCAGCGCTCGGCAAAGATTTGACGATAGAAAGTTTGTTTGATCAAGACTACCAAGCGATTTTCATAGCTATAGGCGCTCAGAAATGTCTAAGTCTGAACTGTGAAGGCGAAAACTTGAGCGGTGTTGTGCATTCGCTCGAGTTTTTACGAGCTGCAAATGCTGGAGAGCAAATCGAACTTGGAAGCAAAGTGGTAGTGATAGGCGGAGGCAATGTTGCCATTGATGCAGCGAGAAGTGCCAAGCGTTTAGGTTCAGGCGAAGTGACGGTGATATATAGGCGATCAGAAGAGGAGATGCCTGCTCATCGTCGGGAACTTGAAGAGGCAAAATTAGAAGACGTGAAATTTTTTTTGGCTTCTCCAAAAAGATTCATTAGCAAAAATGGTCAGGTCTCCTCAATTGAATGCGTTAGAATGAAGTTAGGACCTCCAGGCGATTCTGGAAGAGCATGTCCAATACCCATTGAAAACTCGCGCACGCTTTTTTATGTTGGGACTCATAGATCTCCCACACAGACTGAGATATTCCTTTACTTTGTTTTTGGAAACGCAAATAAATAGTGAAGAGAATGTATTGGATAACGTGGAAAACATGAAAATCGCGGTTTCCGGCAAGGGCGGCGTGGGCAAAACCCTAATCGCCGCGGGCTTAGCGAGCGGCTTCACCGAGAGAGGGCTGAAGACGATGGCTATCGATGCCGATTCGTCGCCGAACCTCGCATTAACTCTGGGCTTATCCGCTGACGAGGCTCGTAAGATAGTGCCAATATCAGAGAACAAGCAGCTCGTTGAATCCAAAACCAGCACGGGCTACTCGGGCGTTTTTCGTTTATCCTTCACCGTGGACGACGTGGTTCGCCAATATTCTGTGAATACTCCTTTCGGCGTGAACCTGATAGTCATGGGCACGGTGCAGTCCATGGGCTCTGGGTGCATGTGCCCAGCAAACGCAGTCGTCCGCGCCCTACTTCGCCACTTAATCGTTGAACGCGATGAAGCCGTTATACTCGACATGGAAGCAGGTGTTGAACACATTGGCAGGGGAACCGCGGGCCGCGTGGACGCCATGCTGATCGTGGCGGACGCGAACCTGAAGTCTCTTGAAATTGCCAGGCACATACACGATTTAGCCGCAAAAGCAGGAATGAAACAAATCTTACTCGTCGGAAACAAAATCATGAACGAAACTCAGAAAGCAGCGATCAGGACTTTTGCTGAAAGAAACGGTTTGTCCATACTCGCGTTTGTGCCCTTTGATCAGAAGATCATAGAAACGGAAGTGCGCGGAGAAACCCCGCTCAAGCACAAGGAAATTGAGGCGGTGCGCGCCATAGACAATATCTGTGATGCTTTCACAAAAATGGCATCTGCATTTGACACTTCACCAACAAGTGAATAGGAGGCTAAATGGATGAAAACGATTGTTACCATCGGTCGCGGAGGAACTGGAAAATCAAGCTTTGTGGCTCTGATGACGAAAAGCTTCATCGAATCTGGTCAGGCTCCACTGTTGCTGGTGGATGCTGACCCAGACCAGAACCTCGCTGAAATGGTTGGAATAGACCTGAAAGAAGCTGGGAAGCAGACGATCTCCGAACTGCTCGTAAGCACGTTCATAGAAAAAGGCGGAACAACGGTCGGGGTCCCGCCCACCGAGAGAATAGAAAGCAAGATTTGGGCAAACGGTCTCTTTGAAAGCAGGAACTTTGATTTTCTAGCCGTCGGCACCAAGTGGGTCGAAGGCTGCTACTGTATGCCGAACGCCGCCCTAAAGGGCGCGCTGGAATCGTTAACCAAGAACTACAAGTACGTGCTCATCGATTCTCCAGCTGGACTTGAACACCTAAACAGAAGGATCACATCAAAAGTAAACGACATTGTAGACATTCTTGATCGCTCAAAAAAGTCCTTTGACCATGTTAAAAGGGCGCATCGCATAGCTAAAGAAGTCAACATGGAATTCGACAATTTCTACATTATCGGCGGTTACAGGTTTCCCCCGCAATTGGGAGGCCAAGCGGAAACGGCTCTGAAGTTCAAGTATCTTGGAAAAATAGCTTCGGATGAACGCTTAGACGAGTACGTTCTCGCTGGGGAATCTCTGCTTGGCCTGCCCTCAGACAGCGCAGCCTACGTTTCTGTGAAGGAAATTATGAAAACCGCAAGCTACATACAGCGATGACGCACTGTTTTCAAGAGACTTACCTTCCTATAGTTGCATCATGATTTTTGCTCAAAAAATCTGGAAAAGTTTAAAAACACTTTGAGTGTTGATAATTCCTAAACCTTTTACTGAGGTTTAAGATTTGACAAAGAACGTGCACGTAAAGATTGAAGAAATGAAGACAAATACGGGTCTCATTAAGAATCTTGAACTATCTATAGGAAAAGTTATCGATGAATCTTGGACGGAGCCCATGGGGCCCACGCCGATGCCATCCCTGGCTACTCTGAGAGACTGGGACATGAAGCTTCTTAACAGGTATAAACCCTTCTACATGCCCGACTGTGACTTGTGCTGTCTCTGCACTTTTGGCAAGTGTGATTTGACGGCTGGCAAACGCGGAGCTTGTGGGCTTGACATTGGTGCTCAGTCATCGCGCATAGTTCTTCTGGCTTGCTGCATGGGCGCTGCAACCCATACTGGGCATGCTCGCCACATGGTTGACCACTTAATCGAAAAATATGGCCGACGGTATCCTCTGGATGTAGGTGGCTTAAACATCAAGGTTGAGGCTCCCGTCACAAGACTTGTCGCTGGGATAAAACCTGCAACTCTCGGAGACCTAGAAGATGTATTAGAATACTGCGAGACTCAGATTACACATTGTCTCGCTGCTTCACACACAGGCCAAGAAGGAAACAACCTTGATTTTGAATCCAAGTCATTTCACGTTGGCATGATAGACCACGTTGGCATGGAAGTGGGTGACATAGCCCAAGTTTCTACTCTGGGCTTTCCAAAAGCTGATCCAGAGGCTCCTCTCGTTCAACTGGGCATCGGAACAGTGGACGCGTCAAAACCTGTCATAATGTGCATCGGCCACAACGTAATCCCATCTGTCGGAATAATCGATTACATGAAAGAAAACGATCTCGGCGACAAACTTGAAGTCGTAGGCTTGTGCTGCACGGCTCACGACATCACAAGGTATTGGAACCGAGGAAAAATCATCGGACCAATCTCATGGCAACTGCGCTTCATACGAGGCGGTTTTGCCGACGTAGTCGTCTTGGACGAACAATGTGTCAGAACGGACGCTTTCGACGAAGCAAAACGCGTCAAAGCACCCGTTATCGCCGCGTCAGAGAAGAACTGCATGGGCTTCAAGAACCGCACAAACGACCCAGCAGACGAAATAGTCGCTGACCTCGTAAGCGGCAAAGAAGCAGGCGTACTCATCCTTGATTCTGAAAAAGTCGGCGAAGTAGCCGTGAAAGTCTCTCAGCAAATCGCGCCAATAAGGAAGAAATTTAAAAATCTTCCTGAACTTGACGAGATCATAAAACTCGCGAAGACATGTAGACAATGCGATATGTGCCAGAGATCTTGTCCTCAAGACCTAAAGATTCCCGCTGCCCTAAAAGCAGCAGCTGAAGGTTCACTTGTTGAACTCACCGACTTGTATGAATACTGCGTTGGTTGCGGACGCTGCGAAGAAGCGTGCCCGATTAAACTTTCAATTCATGGCTTCATAGTTAAAGCCGGCGAGAGGCAAATGACAGAGGAAACGAACTATTGCCGCACAGGCAGAGGCGCCATCCAAGACATAGAAATCAGAAACGTCGGCAGTCCAATAGTGCTCGGCGAAATCCCCGGGATACTCGCAGTTGTAGGCTGCAGCAACTACCCGAAGGGCGGCAAAGACGTCTATGACATATGCCGAGAATTCGCTAACAGACGCTTCATTGTAGTAACTTCAGGTTGCTCAGCCATGTCCGCAGGCTCCTACAAGAACGCAGAGGGAAAAACACTCTACGAAGAATTCCCAGGAGGCTTTGAGGCTGGAGGCGTCACTAATGTCGGTTCATGCGTTGCAAACTCGCACATCGCAGGCGCTGCCATAAAAGTCGCAAACATATTCGCTAAGAGAAACCTGAGAGGTAACTACGAGGAAATAGCCGATTACATCTATAACCGTGTAGGCGCGGTCGGACTAGCATGGGGCGCTTACTCTCAGAAGGCTGCGGCGATTGCGGCTGGATTCTGGCGCCTAGGCGTTCCAGTACTTGTCGGTCCTCACGGCAGCAAATACCGTCGCATGCTCTTAGGCAGAGCTGATAAGAAAGAAAACTGGGACGTTTACGACGCTCGCGCAGGCGAAAAAGTGAACGTTGGACCTGCACCTGA